>JANWHR010000271.1 GCA_025450355.1 Micropepsaceae bacterium | reverse complement strand
TTCGCGCTCGACCGCTTCGCCCACTACGCTTTCTACAACCCCGGCCCCGGCCGCATCGAGATGCATCTGCTGAGCCTCGAAGAGCAAACCGTTCGCATCTGCGGCGAAGCCTTCAACTTCACCCGCGGCGAAAGCATCTTCACCGAAAGCTCCTACAAGTACACCATCGAAGGCTTCTCCCGCTTGGCCGCCGAAGCAGGCTATCGCCGGATGCATTGCTGGATGGATGCGGAGAAGCTGTTTGCCGTGATGTACCTGGTCGCGGCCGAGTAAATCCTGGTGAGGCTCGTGGCATGATTACAAATGACAATGAGCTGTGGGCCTCCTGCGCTGGGTGAACGGCGTTTGGGAACAATTGGACGGAAGCGAGATTTGATGAGATTCGGCGCGAGGCTGCGCGTATATTCATCAGTGATTTGAGCCGCACGTTTCTCCATGGAAGACAACGCGATTCAACAACTTAATGACAGCGAATTCAACAGCGCGGTAGGCGCTTGGCGCGATGGTGAGTTGCTCGTGGTTCGCAATGGTGCCACGCTTCCGAAACCGTGCCCCAAATGCAACGCTGAGGCAATCGAGTCGCCGATAAAGCTGAAAATTGTTCGGCCCCAAGGCGAAGGCTTCATTGGAGCCGCGGTTGCTGATGCAATCGATCAATACAAAGGATCGACGTATGTGGGGCCAATACATGTGCGGGTTTTCTTCTGCCCGAGACACCGTCGCCTTCGCCGCGTGCTTCTCATTATTTGTCTGGCCTGTATCGTCTTAGGAGCAGGCGGAGCCGCGGTGTGCCTGCTAATCGATCCGAAAGACGGGTTGTCGGGGGCGGTCTTCTTTCCCGTTGTGGTGGCATTGGGAGGCTTTGCCGGCATTTTGGCAACACTCAACGGAGAGAATCCGTGGTTCAAACCCAAGCGATTCAATCAGGAGTACGTTTGGCTGAAGGGGGCTTGCGTGAAATACCTGAATAACCTTCCACGATTCATTCGCTAGCACATGTTGCTCACCGGATGCGCGGCTTTTCAAACCACGGCCTAAGCGGGAGCTAATAAACTTGGATCAACCCGCACTGGTGAAACCGCGATGTTAAACTTTCGCGTATGAGACGACGTGCGTTTCTTCAAATCGGACTGGCGGCGGCACTGGGAAACCGACTCTTCGCTGCATCGGAGGAAAGCAACTTGGACGGCGCGGCCGACATTCTGGCCAAGGCCACCGCCACCGGCCAAGTCGCGGCGGCAGTCCTCCATGTCAGCGGGCGGCGCGGGACGTTCGTGCGGGCGTTCGGCAAGGCAGGTTCCGAAGATGCCATGTTCCTGCTCGGATCGATCTCCAAGCCGATCTGCATGACGGGGCTGATGACGCTGTATGATCGGGGAGAATTCAAGCTCGACGATCCGGTGAAGAAGTTCATTCCAAAGTTCACCGGCGACGGGCGCGATCAGGTTACGATCCAGCACCTGTTGACGCATACGTCGGGGGTGGCGGATCAGTTGCCGGAGAATGATGCGCTGCGCAAGGGGCATACGCAGTTGCCGGAATTTATCGAGCATGCGATCGGGGCGCGCCTCAGCTTTGCGCCCGGATCGCGGTACCAGTACTCGAGCATGGGAATTCTTCTGGCGGCGCAGGTCGCGCAGCAGATCAGCGGCGAGACGATTCAGAAACTGGTGGAGCGCTCGGTCCTTGAGCCGCTGGGAATGCGCCACTCGGCGGTGGGGCTTGGGCGATTCAAGATCGAGGACATGGTCAGGTGCCAGACCGAACATGCCGCGCCCGAATCCGGCGGCGGTGATCCGGCCGCGAAGGATTGGGACTGGAACAGTCCGTACTGGCGGAAGCTGGGCGCGCCATGGGGCGGCGTCCACGTCTCTGCGCCGGATTTGGCGCGCTTTCTTGCCGAATTCCTGCACGCGCAGGGCAAGGCAGTCAAGCCCGCGACAGCGAGGCTGATGACTACTAACCGCAATGGACCGGGAATTACGCCGCGCGGACTTGCTTTCAACGTCGGCACCGCCGCCGGAAGCCCAGGGTGTTCGCAAAAGACCTTTGGCCACACAGGATCAACCGGGACGATTGTCTGGGCCGACCCTGCAACCGACACGACGTGTGTTGTGCTGACATCATTGCCCGCGATCGCGGCTCACCCTCATCCGCGCGATCTCGCAGCGCAACAGGTTGCCGCGGAAATGAAATAACTGCTTCGTTTAGCCGCCGCGGCCTCGCGGCGCGGAAGCGCTGCTTGAGACTCGAAAGGCGCGTTGCGAAGGGGAAAAACGCCGCGAGGCCGCGGCGGCTAAACAAATCTGCAATTCGTGGTTTTCGTCGGGTTATTTCTGCCGGAAGACAATTCGTCCGCGCGTGAGGTCGTAGGGGGAGAGTTCCACTTTCACGCGGTCGCCCGGAAGGATGCGGATGAAATGCTTGCGCATTTTTCCGGAAACGATTCCCAGGATTTCACGGTCGGAGTTGTCGAGCTTCAGCTTGAACATGGCGTTGGGCAACGCCGTCGTCACCGTCGCTTCGATCTCAATCGGCTCACTCTTGGCCACGATCGTCAACTCCTGGGTAAAAGCGCGAACATCATTGCCGAACGCTGGAACCGCATGATGTTATGGCATTGGCCATGACACGGCAAGCGGCACGCCTTGGTTTTGCACCAAACTATGTCGCGTGTTGTGCCGGGACGGTCACCGGCTGCCCGCATTCCGGGCAGCGGTCGGCGGAGGCGCGCAGGTCGTAGCCACAATGCGCGCAGCGACCGAAGGCGACGCGCCGGCGCTGGCGAATGAATCGATAGATCCACAACGCCGGCGATAGGGCCAGCAGCATCAGCGGATAAATCGGCGGCACCCAGAACGTCCACGACGTTGCGGCGACCGCGGCGCCCGAGCCGGAATCATCCACGAATGGTGCATACCCGACGCCTATTCCCACCGCCCATGACGCATGCCGGCGGAGGTCTTTGAGGTGCTCGGCAGTCCAGACGTGGGCCGAGGGGAAACTCCGCCACGCCCAACCCACATATCGCTGGTTCCATCGCGCGGGCGGCTCGCGCCGGATTTCCAGGACGAACGAGCCGTGCCAGGAATAGAGGCTTGTCATGGTGTCGCGACGCCCCGCCGTGTGGGTGTAATCGACGCAATCGGTCGTTTCGCGGCCGCGCCACCAGAGGCACGCCACGGCCAGGCACGCCAGCAGCAAAAGAATCGTCAAGGTTGCGCGGACTGTCCGTCGCATTCGCGTGCATCTTAACATCCGCAATGATGGAAAACGGCATCGCGCGGCGGTTTGCGCGGCCGCCTTACAACTGAATGATTAGGTGGAATTTTGCTGCGATCATCTCTTTGAAGTCGAGACAAGCTGTTCATTGTCGAAACTTTGATGGGAGGCCAGCGATGTACGGTTGTTTCAAATCCGCGGCGGGCATGATCATCGCGGCGGCGCTTGCGATTGTGGGAAGTGCATCAGTCGCCCGTGCGGCCGGCGCGAACGACGGGCCCAGGCCGAAGACGCTTCATTTGCCGGAGGTTCCGTTTCACTATACTGACGATACGCTTCCGGCAATTTATCGAACGGCGACGGTTCGGCGCTTCGACAATACTCCCGCGAATAATCCGATCACCGATGCGGGGGCGACGCTGGGCCGGGTCCTCTTTTACGACACCCGCCTGTCGGCCAGCAACACCGTTTCGTGTTCTTCCTGCCACCAGCAGCAGCATGCGTTTTCCGACACGAAGCGATTCAGCATCGGACATCGAGGCCAGGCAACGTCCCGCAACGCAATGCCGCTGGTTGATGTGCGCTATTACGCGCGCGGACGTTTCTTCTGGGATGAGCGCGCCGCCACGCTGGAGGAGCAGGTTCTCATTCCGGTTCAGAACAAGGTGGAAATGGGGCAGAATCTGAACACGGTTGTCGGCGTGCTGCGCAAGGATTCCGCCTATCCAACTTTGTTTGAGAAAGCGTTCGGCGATCGAAGAATCACCGCCGAGCGCACGAGCAAGGCGCTGGCGCAGTTAGTTCGGTCGCTGGTGTCATATCGTTCGAAATACGATGAGGGCCTGGCGCTGGTCGGCTTTCCGCAGGCAGACTTCCCGAATTTCACCGCGCAGGAAAACCGCGGCAAGGCAATCTTTCTGCGCCGCTGCGGCATCTGTCATCTGCCGCCATCCGCGGGCGTGGTTCTTTCCATGCAGGATACGCGCAATAACGGCTTGGATGCGGACGACGGAGTGACTGATCTTGGAGTTGCAGACGTGACAGGCCGGCGCCGGCACATTGGCCTCTCAAATCGCCGTCGCTGCGGAACGTGGAATACACCGCGCCATACATGCATGATGGGCGATTTGCCACGCTCCAGCAAGTTGTCGAGCATTACAGCAGCGGCGTGAAAGCCGCGCCGAACCTCGATCCGCGCCTTCGCGGCCCCGGGCCGCTGAGGCTCGCTCCGGCGCAACAAGCTGCGCTCGTTTCATTCCTGAAGACACTGGGTGATCCGGCGTTTATCAGTGATCCGAAGTTTTCCGATCCATTTGTAAAGTGATCGCAAAGAAGCTTTTATCGATTCCAATACGGCGTGTAGTAGGCATTGGTCGCGCCCAGGCTCCAGGGGGCGTAGTAGCCTTGGTCGAGGCGATGCAGGTACCAGGCGTAATTGACGGCCGCGCTGCTGGCCAGGGCGGCGTTGCACGCGTAGTTCTCCGTCGTCGCCACATCGATCCGCGCATCGCTGACGGCCTTGCGCGCCGAGGCAATTTCTCCGCTATCGCGAATCGCAGAATCGAGCTGATGCCGCATGTTGGTTACGTGCTGGCTGGCGGCAACCATCCGCTGTCGCGCCGACTTGAGATCCGAACTGCTCTCCAGCGCCTGCACTTCGATCGCCCGGGCGTCGGAGGCGTATTCCATCTTCAGCGTCGCCATCGCCACGACTTCATCACGATTGCCTGTGTTCTCGGCTCGATGCCGGCTGATCCGATGGCCCATCTCTTCGCGCAACGCGACGATCGCCTGATATTTCGAATTGTCCTTGAGGCCTGCCATGACGTGCTCGCGGGCGGCAACGTAATCGTTGTACGCCTGCCGCTCTTCGCTCAGCGCCTTCTGATAATCTTCTGAATTTTCGAAGCGCAGCTCGGCGCGGCGAATCGCGACGATCAGGTCCGTTTCCGCCTGCCGATAGACCGCGCGGGCGCGGGCGGCCATTGCGTTGGCAACCACCCAATCGTGCACCGGGCCATTTGGAAAATCGTTTGACATTTGGGAAGGCGCGTAACTCCCGGGCGCAGCGCCGGCCGGACCGGTCTGTGGGCCGGGATTGTTTCCCGGGACATCGGCCGCCTGCGCCAGTGACGCTCCGATGGCCAGTGATCCGATCAGAACGAGCGCGGTACGTACGGAAAGGATTTGCCGGAACATACAACCTCCCAAGGTGTGATGACCCAAGCGCTGGCCTCCTTCGGGCAATGCGCGGTGTTGTCGGCACGCGACTAAAGTGGCGGGGCACGATCTCCACGGCCTCCAGCGCGGCCACACTATATTAGACTCCGCGCATGCTGAATTGATAGTGCATTTTTAGCACAAACCTTGGTTCGTGCAGTCGATAGGGGCCGACCCCTATGGCCGTGGGTTGCTGTCTTTTCGCAATGAGGCCAAGGGCGCTTCGTCTGAAGCGCCCCTGGTCGGTATTACGTTGATTTGGGGTCTACAGAGCAAGCGGGACGATGATATTACATGTCGCCCCGGCGTGGCCCGCGGTCTCCGCCACGACCTCCGCCTCCGGGTCCGCGCCCGCCTCCGCCGGGTCCGCGGCCGCGTCCGCTGTCGGGCCCGCCGCTGCGGCGCGGGCCACGATCCCCACGGTCGCCTCCGCCTCCGCGCGGGCCACCGCGATAATCGCCTTGCGAGCCTTCGCGATCCTCATGCTGACCGCGATCGCGCTCTTCCCCGCCTCCGCCCGCGGGCGCTCCCACCGGCTCGGGCTCAGCAATGCCAAGCTCCTTCAGCGCCGCCTTGCGCGACAGCTTGATCCGTCCCTGATCGTCGATGTTGATCACCTTGACCTGGATTTCATCGCCGATGTTTACGACATCCATCACGTTCTGCACGTAATGATCGGACAGCTCGCTGACGTGGTACAATCCATCCGTCTCCGGCGCGATTTCGACAAATGCGCCGAAGTCCTTGATGCTCACGACGCGGCCGTTGTAGATCTTTCCGATCTTCACCTCGGCGGTCATTGCCTCGACGATGTCGCGGCATTTCTCCGCTGCCGCGGCATCGACTGACGAGATGTAAACCGTGCCGTCGTCCTCGATGTCCACTCGCGCGCCGGTTTCTTCCTGGATCGCCTTGATGTTCTTTCCGCCGGGGCCGATGAGCTTGCCGATCTTTTCCGGATTGATCTTGACCGTCAGCAGGCGCGGCGCCCACTGGCTGATCTCCGGCCGCGGCGCCGGAAGGACCGCGGCCATCTTGTCGATGATTGTCAACCGTGCTTCATGCGCGCGATGCAATGTTTCGCGGATGATTTTGTAATCGATGCCCTCGATCTTGATATCGAGTTGGATGGCGGTGACACCGTCGCGCGTGCCGCAGACTTTGAAGTCCATGTCGCCGAAGTGATCTTCTTCGCCGAGGATGTCGGTCAGGAGAACGACCTTGTCGCCTTCCTTCACCAGACCGACGGAAATTCCCGCGACATGTTTTGAAATGGGGACGCCGGCGTCCATCAATGCCATGCACCCGCCGCAACTGGAGGCCATCGAACTGGATCCGTTGGATTCCAAAATGTCGCTGATGACGCGGACGGTGTAGGGAAATCGTTCGACGGTTGGGAGAACTGGTATCAACGATCGCTCCGCTAGTGCGCCATGCCCGATCTCGCGCCGGCCGGGGCCGCGAATAGGCCGCACTTCGCCCACGCTGAAGCTGGGGAAGTTGTAGTGCAGCATGAACTTCTGGCTGTATTCATCGATCAGCCCATCGACGAGTTGCTCGTCGGAACTGGTGCCAAGAGTGATCGTGCAAAGCGACTGCGTTTCTCCCCGACTGAAAAGGGCCGAGCCATGAACGCGCGGGATCAGGCCGACCTCAATGTTGATCGG
>JANWHR010000270.1 GCA_025450355.1 Micropepsaceae bacterium | reverse complement strand
GCATTTTTCGCCTTTCGCCTTTTCGATATCTGGAAGCCGTGGCCGGTGTGGTGGGTGGAAAGGCTGCCGGGGGGGACCGGGATCATGGCGGACGATGTGTTTGCCGGTACTTACGCGGCGCTTCTGGTGTTTGGCGGCCTTTCGGCGGGTTGGCTCTGATGTTCTCCCCGGCGATCTCTGTGGCAGCCGAACGCGTGCTGGATAATGCGAGAAAACGCGGTCTGCACATCGCCACGGCCGAAAGCTGCACAGGCGGCCTGATCGCGTCGGCGCTGACGGACGTCCCCGGCTCGTCCGACGTCTTCGAGCGCGGCTTTGTGGGTTACTCCAATCGCGCAAAAACCGAATTGCTCGGCGTCCCGGCGGATCTGATCATCCGCCTGGGTGCCGTCTCCGCCGAGGTCGCGCGCGCGATGGCAGAGGGCGCGCTGGCGCATTCGCAAGCCAATGTCGCGGTGTCATGCACCGGAATCGCCGGGCCCGGTGGGGGCAGTGATGCCAAACCCGTGGGACTGGTCTATCTCGCGCTGGCGCGGACCGGGTTCAAGACGCGCGAACTGGAATGCCGGTTTGGCCCGCTGACGCGCGAGGAGATCCGTATGAAGACCGTGGAAGCGGCGCTTCAACTGCTGGCGGATTCCATCGCGACGTTTCCGTAAAGTGCTTCGGCGCGGGAGATGAATGCCTGCTGCATTTTTGCGGCGACCGCGCCGAATGCGGCGCCCGCCACGGCGGACAGGAGCGGATTGCTGAAGGCAAAATCGATCAGGAAATGTACCTCGCATCCGGGCGCGAGCGGGACGAAGCGCCAGCGGGAATCCAGCCGTTTGAAAGGACCCGCCACATGTTTTGCCTCGATCATCAGCGCGTGCGTATCGAGACGGACACGGCTGACGTAACTTTCCTGCAGGGCGAGATAGGAAACAAACATCTCGACGGTGACAGTTTCGACATTCCCGTCTTTCTCCCGCTTCCGGATCGCGATTTTCGAGCACCACGGAAGGAATTCCGGATAGCGATCAATGGCTGCTGCGACCGCGTACATTTGTTCGGCGGCGTAGGGAACGATGCGGGTTTCGCGATGAAGCGGCATTTGCGGCTTAAACCGGACTTGCGCGACGGGCGGTGCGAAGGCGCGCGAAATCTTCACCTGCATGATAGGAAGAACGCGTGAGCGGGCTGGCCGACACCATGAGAAAGCCCTTTGCCCGCGCGATTCCCTCGAGCGCAACAAATTCATCCGGCGGTACGAACCGCTGTACCGCCGCATGCTTGCGGGTCGGTTGCAGATATTGGCCGATGGTCAGGAAATCGACCCTCGCGCTCCGCAGGTCGTCCATCACCTGCATGATTTCTTCCCGCGTTTCCCCCAGGCCAACCATCAGGCCCGATTTGGTGAATGCGGCCGGATCAATGTCTTTCACCCGGTCGAGCAGGCGAAGGGATGCGTAATAACGGGCACCCGGGCGAATGGTCAGATACAGCCGCGGCACGGTTTCGAGGTTGTGGTTGAACACATCCGGAGGCGCCGTCATCACTTCCTCCAGCGCACCGGATTTTCTCAGGAAATCCGGTGTCAGGATTTCAATGGTGGTGGCCGGCGAATGGGAACGGATAGCACGGACAGTGGCGGAGAAATGCGCAGCACCGCCATCTTCGAGGTCGTCGCGATCCACCGAGGTGATCACCACATGCCTGAGCCCAAGCTTTGCCACCGCGCGGGCGACGTTTTCCGGCTCGCGCGCATCCAACGGACCGGGAATTCCGGTGCGCACGTTGCAGAACCCGCAAGCCCGGGTGCAGGTCTCGCCCATGATCATCATGGTTGCATGCGCCTGTTCCCAGCATTCGCCGATGTTGGGACAACCGGCCTCCTCACACACGGTGTGAAGACCATGCTCGCGCACGATCTGGCGCGTCTGAAGAAAGCCTCGGCCGGCCGGCGCCCTGACCCGAATCCAATCGGGTTTTTTCGGCGGCGGGTTGTCCACCCGGTGCGCCTTTTCGGGATGCCGCGGACGCATCCCCTTCGACTGGTCGACAATCATGGCCCTGGCTATTCCATAAACGCTGAGGGGCGGGAAATCATCCCGCCAATTTGTTCACCCGTGCCGTCCGGGGATAATAAGGTGAATTGCCGTTCAAAAAGGGCTTTGCTTTGGCAGAAGCTATTCCCCCTTTCGATCCTGCCCGGGCACGGCGCACGATCTTTACCGCGCTGGTCGAAGCCGCGAAGGATTTCGGCCTGGAACGCAAAATCCTGGTTGATGGCGACGAACGCGTCTTTACCTATCGGGAAATCATCCGGGCTTCACTCGCGCTTGGCCATGCGCTGACCAGGGGAACGCGTGTTGGCGATTCGGTCGGCGTGATGTTGCCGACCGGGGTGGGATCGGTGCTGGCGTGGCTGGCGCTTTGCACCTATGGCCGCGTGCCGGCGATGCTGAATTTCACCGCCGGTCTGCAGAATGTGCGCGCGGCCATTCGCATGGCCCGAGCGACACGGGTGGTCACGGCGCATCGCTTCATCGCCCTGGGCAAATTAGAAGCTCTGGAACAGGAGTTGGCGCGAGAAGCGCAACTGATCTACCTCGAAGATGTTCGGGATTCGCTCTCACTTGCGGCAAAAGCAGCCGCGGCCGTTGGCAGTTTTGCACCCGCCGTTGTCGCGCGCCGGCAATCGCCCGACCGGGCGGCCGTGGCCCTGTTCACCTCGGGTACGGAAGGCGAGCCCAAGGGCGTGGTGCTTTCACACGCCAATATCCTTGCCAATGTCGAGCAGGTCCGCGCCCATCTCGCGATCTACGAAACGGACGTGCTGTTCAATCCGCTACCGACGTTCCACTGCTTTGGACTGACCGTCGGTTGCCTGATGCCCATTCTCCTTGGCGTCACGGCCGTACTGCATCCAACACCGCGTCAACCGCACGAAGTGGTGCGTCGCATCCGCGAACATGGCGCGACCATGCTGCTCGCAACCGACACCTTTATGTCGCAATATGTTCGCGCCGCGGGCGATGACGACCTTTCCAGCCTCCGCCTTGCGGTCTGCGGCGCGGAACGCCTGCACGACGAAACCCGCCAACTGGTCAAGCGGAAGTGCGACGTCGAGCTTCTGGAAGGCTATGGCGTCACGGAGGCTTCTCCCGTCATCGCGTCCAATCAGCCTGGCGCGAATCAGCCGGGAACGGTCGGCCATTTCGTGCAAGGACTGGAACACCGCATCGTGCCCGTGGAGGGCATCCGCGAAGGCGGCCGCCTGATTGTGCGCGGACCCAATGTCATGCTCGGATATCTGCAGCCTGCCGAGCCGGGCAAAATTCATCCGCCTCCCGGCGGATGGCATGACACGGGAGATATTGTCTCCATGGAAGACGGCGGCTATCTCGCGATCCGCGGGCGGATCAGGCGATTTGCCAAAGTGGGCGGCGAAACCGTTTCCCTGACGGTCGTGGAGAACTGTGCCTCGGCACTATGGCCTGACTATAGCCATGCCGCGATTGCGCTGCCCGAAGATCGCAGAGGCGAGGCTATTGTGCTGGTGAGCACCAACCCCCACGCCACAAGAGGCGAACTTCTGGTCTGGGTTCGTAACCACGAGGTATCGGAACTGGCGGTGCCAAGGCGCGTAGTCGCGGTCGAGGAAATTCCCGTTTTGGGCAGCGGAAAAACCGATTATCCCGGCGTCGCGAAGATCGTGGCGCGGCACACCGAAACTTCGCCCGTCTGAAACCGGCAAAAACAGCACTCGTCCGCGTGACGAAGCTATTCTCCTAAACCGCGGCGGAACTGGTGCGTTGTCTCTCCAGGCCATGCACATGGCTGTGATGGACCGGACAACGCAATGCACCGCTCGCCGCTCTCCTGTGCATTCCTCGTCGCACTGACGACGGGGGCAGCGGCGGAACCCGCAAGTGTCAGCGTCGGCCAGGCGGACTCCGTCTTGCTCCCGCCGATCGCCTCCGTAACACAACCTTCGTTGTCCCGTTCGGAAACCGCGGGCGTCGCCAGCGGGCAACTCAATCTCTCCATCGGCAGCCGTTTCCAGACACAGCTCGAAGGAGAAACGATCGGAACTCGCGATGCAACCAAACTTCCCATTTCTGGAATCGCCGCGACAAGCCTGATGCTCAATGGGCTGTATGAAATCAGCAACGGCTCATGGCATCTCAAACCGTTTGTGGGCGGAGGGTTTGGCAGAATCGATGCGAACGCCTGGTTGCTCGGCGTCACGCAAAATCAGTGGGAATCCGCCTATCAGCTCCACGGTGGCGTTCAGGTCGGACTCAACGGACTTGTGGGCAGCCTCGAATACCGGTTTACCGGCGGACTGCTGCCGCCGGGGCTTACTCCCACCAAGTTCAATATCAATTCACACGAAATCTCACTCGGCTTCAAATACGTGTATTAAACCGCGTTTCAGCTTCGTTGAATCTGAAACGCGCGTTAAGTTATTTTGCTTGACGCATTTTCTGCGCCGAACCGGCAGCCATCCCCGATCGGGGTCGGGGACATGTTTCGGCGGAAAATGCTCTAACGGCGGCAACCCCATCGGCCGGATGAAGGGCGCGCCAGATTTTTTCCGGCGTCACCGGCATGTCGAGATGCGCCACGCCGGCCGCATCGCAGATCGCCCCGACCAAAGCCGGAAGAGAACCGATCGTACCCGCCTCCCCCGCCCCCTTGACGCCAAGTGGATTTGTGAGACACGGCACTTCGTTGTAGCGGATATCAAGCTCAGGGATTTGATCGGCCCGCGGCATCGCGTAATCGGAAAATGTGGCGGTCAGAAGCTGGCCGGAATCCGGATCATAACGGCAGTGTTCCAGCAGCGCCTGGCCCAGCCCCTGGACAACCCCACCCTGAATTTGGCCATCAACAATCAGCGGATTGATGACCCGCCCGACATCATCAACCACCGCGTAGCGGGGAATCGAAACAGCGCCGGTTTCGGGGTCGATTTCGACTTCGCAGATATGGCAACCGTTCGGGAAGGTTGGCGGCCCTTCAAATGCGCCGGCTGCATCCAGACCATTTTCGAATCCGGGGATCGGGTCCTGGCGCAACACCGAAACCAGTTCCCCGAGTGCGATTGACCGATCCGTACCGGTAACTTCGAACTGCCCGCCGCCTTCCTGGATGCGAAATGTGATCCCGGCGGAGCCCGCCTGCAGCACGTGACGGGTGGCGGCTTTTCCCCGTTCAATGACCTGATCCAGTGCCCGCTTAAGGGCGCTTCCCGCGGTCTGCAGCGAACGCGAGCCGACGGTACCGGCGCCCGATAAACCATCGGCGCTGTCGCCCTGCCTGATCGTGATCGAGTTGAAAGGCACGCCCAGATGTTCGTGCACGAGCTGGGCGAAAGTTGTGTCGTGCCCCTGGCCATTTGTTTGCGTGGCGACGAGCAGCTCCACGATTCCGTCATCGCGGAACCGGATTTGGGCCGGCTCATTCACCGGCGGCCCACCGGAAGCTTCGAAATAATAGCTGATACCGCGGCCGCGGCGCTTGCCTCTCGCCTCCGATTCGCGGCGGCGGTCAGGAAACGAATCCCATCCGGCGGTCTGTGCGGCGAGATCCAGAGTTGCCGCGAAGTCGCCAGAATCGATTGAAAGCCCCTTCCAGTTGCGCCAGGGCAATTCGGTTTTGGCGACGAGATTCCTGCGACGAATTTCCAGCCGGTCCAGATCGAGTGCAGCGGCGGCCAAATCCATCAGCCGCTCAGTGACATAAATCGCTTCCGGACGGCCGGCGCCGCGATAGGCCGTGACGGTGGTCGTGTTGGTAAAATATCCTTTCACATGGGCATATACCGCGGGCACCCGGTACACGCCGCCCATAACGCGCAATCCCATGGTGGGGATGAGCGGCCCTACATGGGTCATATAGGCCCCAAGATTCGCGGCGCTGTTCAGCCTGAGTGCCAGAATCCGGCCGTCGCGGTCGAGCGCCATTTCGCCCGTCATTTGCACGTCGCGGCCATGTCCGTCGGCGAGAAAGGATTCCAGACGTTCGCCGGTCCATTTGACCGGACGGCCGAACTTCTTTGCCGCCAGAAGAACAAGCCCCAGTTCGGCAGAAAATGACGTCTTCATTCCAAAGGCGCCGCCCACGTCCGGGGTAATGACCCGCAACTTTGCCGGGGGATGATTCAGCACCTGCGCGATCTTTTCGTGCATGCCGCTGGAACCCTGCGTGGATGTGTACAGGGTGTAGAAATCCCCTTGCGGGTCGTACAAACCAATTGCGCCCCTTGGTTCCATGGGCGCAGGCGAGATGCGGTTTTGCACCAGATCGACCTTTACCCTGCAATCCGCGCCGGCGAAGGCACTCTGGCAGGCCCCCTCGTCGCCATCGCTCCAGTCAAAGACCAGATTGCCCGGCACATGCGCCCATATTTGAGGCGCAACGGGCGCCTGGGTAACGGTCACGGCCGCCTGGAGGGGTTCGTACTCTACGGTGACGGCCTCCGACGCGTCCTTGGCCTGGGCCGGTGTATCGGCCACGACCATGGCGACGGCTTCACCAGTGAACCTGACCTTGTCCTCGGGCAGCATCAGCTTGGGCGACTGGGGCAGCGCCGAACCGTCCCGATTCCGCAAGGGGGCGCGCACCGGCACATAGCCGAGGCCCGCCGTATCCTCTGCCGTTAACACACCGAGAATCCCCGGCATCGACCCGGCAGTGCCGGTATCCACCCCCCGGATAACGGCATGGGCATGAGGGCTGCGCACAAAATAAGCATGGGTGAGGCGCTCGAAGGTCAAATCATCGACATATTGGCCACGCCCGGTGACCAGTTTTACATCCTCTTTGCGCCGGACCGGCTGACCAACCCCGAATTTCATTTGCTGTGCTGCTGGTGTTTCCGGCATCGGTTTACGGGGGATTGCGGTGGATTTGAAGCGGTACCCGAGATCAGCAGGCAGAGATTGGAAATTTTGGCCCGCGACTGCTACATATGGCGCCATGATCGATCCCTTTGGCCGGGCCATCAACTACCTGCGGGTATCCGTCACGGACCGCTGCGATTTTCGCTGCGTCTATTGCATGCCCGAACACATGACCTTCCTTCCCAAGGCCGATGTACTGTCGCTGGAAGAGCTCGACCGGTTGTGCGGCGCCTTCATCCGCAAGGGAGTCCGGAAGCTACGCCTGACAGGCGGCGAGCCCCTGGTCCGGCGTGATGTCATGAAGCTGTTCCGCTCGCTTGGACGCCGCCTCGACAGCGGTGAACTGGACGAGCTGACGCTCACGACCAATGGCAGCCAGCTTGGCCGCTATGCCGGCGAACTTGCAGACTGCGGCGTCAGACGGGTGAATGTGTCGGTCGATACGCTCGACCCGGATCGATTTCGCCAGATCACCCGCTGGGGTGATCTCGGGAAGGTGCTAGCCGCGATCGGAGAAGCACAAAAAGCGGGGCTGAAGATCAAGATCAATGTCGTGGCCCTTCGCGGCGTCAACGAACACGAGCTGCCCACACTGGTTCAATGGGCACATGACCGCGGCATGGACATGACGTTGATCGAGACCATGCCGATGGGTGATGTCGACGCGGACCGGACGGAACAGTACCTGCCACTGTCACTGGTTAAAGCGGAACTGGCGAAGCACTTCACGATGGATTCGAGCCCGGAGCGCACCGGCGGTCCCGCGCGCTATGTGCGCGTGCGCGAAACCGGTGGGAGACTTGGGTTCATTACCCCCCTGACCCACAATTTCTGCGAAAGCTGCAACCGTGTGCGGCTGACCTGCACCGGCATGCTTTACATGTGCCTGGGACAGGAGGATTCGGCCGATTTGCGGGCCGTGTTACGTTCCTCCGGCGACGATGCCGTTTTGGATGCGGCGATCGACGAGGCGATTGCGCGCAAGCCAAAGGGCCACGATTTCATCATCGACCGCCGCCACAACCGGCCGGCCGTTGCGCGCCAGATGTCGCTGACCGGCGGCTGAGCCTGGTGTCGCGGTTTCGTAGTTCGCATGATTCCGATATCGGCTACCGGCGAACTTCGATACCGAAATCGACACCAGAATCAAATGGTGGCTAGTGTCCTTTCGATTCTCAAATTCGCTCGGATGCCGATATAGAGGTCAAGCGAATTTCAGAATCGGGGCACCAGTTGCCGCTCAAGATCCATTTCACGGCGTCCGAGTCGCCCGAAGCCACCGCCGCGATGGAGCGCCTGCAGGAACGCTATGGCGATGCGGAGGAGGATGCATCGGTGATCGTCGCGCTGGGCGGCGACGGATACATGTTGCAAACGCTACATCACTATCTCGGCCGCGGGCTGCCGATTTACGGGATGAATTTCGGCTCCATTGGCTTCCTGATGAACGAATTCGGGGAAGAGGGGCTGGAGAGCAGGCTGAATGCCGCGGTGGCAACCAAAATCCATCCCCTGCTGATGCGCGCCGAATCCCGGGGCGGCGATGTGGAGGCGCTGGCGTTCAATGAAGTCTCATTGCTGCGCGAAACCCGTCAGACCGCCAAACTGCGCATCACCCTGGACGGGAAGGTCCGGTTGAACGAGCTGTCCTGTGACGGCATTCTGGTTTCCACCCCGGCCGGCAGCACCGCCTATAATCTGTCCGCACACGGACCTATCCTTCCGATCGAGGCGGCGCTGTTGGCGATCACGCCGCTCAGCCCGTTCCGTCCGCGGCGTTGGCGCGGCGCGCTGTTGCCCCATCAGGCGAAAATCCGCTTTGATATTCTGGAACCGGCAAAGCGTCCCGTCAGCGCGACGGCCGACAGTTTCGAGGTCCGCGAAGTGATCCGCATCGATGTCGCCGAGGACCGCTCCACCAGCATCACCATGCTGTTCGACGCCGGTCACAGTCTCGATGAACGCATCCTCGCCGAACAGTTTCTGTATTAAGGGACAAATTTGCGGGCTAGTCCGGCAACGACGGGGTGCAGATCGTCTGGTTCGTAGCGCTCCAGGTCTCCCCGGCCCCAAACGGGGTAAGGCCAG
>JANWHR010000269.1 GCA_025450355.1 Micropepsaceae bacterium | reverse complement strand
CGCCCGCCCGCAGCGCGCGCACGGCCGCACCGAAGTCACGGCCAACGGCATTGATATCGTGCTCGGCCTGGATGTCTCCGTCTCAATGCACGCGCTGGATTTCCAGATCGAAAACGAACGGGTAAACCGCATTGAAGTGGTCAAGTCCGTGGTATCGAAATTCATCGACGAGCGGCCGGACGATCGCATCGGCATCATTGCATTTGCGGGCGCCCCGTATCTGGTCAGTCCCATTACGCTCGATCACGACTGGCTGCAGCAAAATCTGGAGCGGGTCGCCGTGGGCGGCGCCGACGATGGCACCGCGATTGGCTCGGCAATCGCGGCCGGAGTCAACCGGCTGCGCCTGACACAGGCCAAGTCCAAGTCCAAGGTGATCATTTTGCTCACGGATGGCGTGAACAACACCGGGAAGATTTCTCCCAGTGCCGCCGCGGAGGCGGCCCGCGCCATGGGCGTCAAGATATACACAATCGGCGTCGGCGTTCGAGGCGATGCACCCATCCCAATCCACGATGCGGCCGGAAACACGCGGATCATCACGGCCAGGGTCGATGTGGACGAGAAGACATTGCAGGCCGTGGCCGATGAGACGGGTGGAAAATTCTATCGCGCGACCGATACGACTTCCTTGCAAAAGATCTATGAGCAAATCAATCGCTTCGAGAAGACCGCGCAAACGGTGCGGAAATTCGAGCACACGGAGGAGTTGTATCCCTGGGCGCTGATACCCGCTCTGGGCATCCTGGGGTTCAGCCTGCTGCTGCAGCAAACGCGGCTGCGGAGGCTGCCGTGAGCTTCGCCCATCCGGCATGGCTGGCGGCTGGATTGCTGTGTGCCCTCGCGCTCATCTGGCTGTGGCGCCGCTACGATGCGCGGCAACACGCGGCGCTGGCCAGGTTCGTATCGGCGCATCTGCGGCAGCAATTGACCCGCTCGATATCCCCCGGCCGGCGGCGCCTGCAGCGAGGTTTGCTCCTCGCAGCGCTGATCGGCCTGTTCGCGGCGCTGGCGGGTCCACTCGTTGGGTTTCGTTGGGAGCAGGTCAGCCGCCGCGGCAATGACATTATTTTCGCAATCGATACATCGCGCAGCATGCTGACTCCCGACGTGAAACCCAACCGTCTCATTCGCGCCAAACTTGCCATCGATGACTTCGCGAAAAAATTGGACGGCGATGCCGTGGGGATCGTGGCATTTGCCGGCACCGCCTTTTTGGCGTGTCCGGTCACGCTGGACTACGGAGCCTTTCATGAGTCCCTGGGCGCCATCGATACCGCCACGATTCCGCGCGGCGGCACCAATATCGCGGCGGCCATTCAGGCCGCGCAGGGCGTTCTGCGCCGGCGTCCCGGCAGCGATAAAATATTGATACTGGTGACGGACGGCGAAGAGCTGGAGGGCAGCGCCTTCGAGACCGCCGAGGCGGCGGCCAAGATGGATGGCATTAAAATCTTCACCGTGGGCGTGGGAACCGCCGCAGGTGATTTGATTCCGATCCCGCCTGCGCAGGGCGGCGGATTTGTGAAGGACGAGACCGGCGCATTCGTCAGGTCGCGGCTCGACGAGCAGGGCCTGAAAGCCATCGCCGGCGCAACGGGCGGATTTTACGTACCGCTGGGAACTCAGGCAGAAGGACTGGAATTGATTTTCCAAAATGTCCTCGGTTCCATTGCCAAGCACAATCTCGCATCGAGGCAGAAGAAGATATATATCGAGCGCTATCAGTGGCCGCTTGCCGCTTCGCTCGCGATGCTGCTCGGCAGTCTGCTGGTCGGTTCGCGCCGCCGGAGCAGGGCGCCGATCAAGGCGCCGGCCGCAGTGCCGCTCGGGATCTTGCTGTTGGCGTTGCTCTTTCGCACCGTGCACGCGGACTCAGTACCGGACTCGAAGCGTCCGGTCGTGGAGTACAACGCCGGGACCACCGCTTATCGCGCAGGCCAATTTCCGCAGGCCGCACAGTCGTTCCAGCAATCCATTGCCCACTCACCCTCGGATGACCCGAGGCGATTGGCCGTTCAAGAAGACGCTTACTACAATCTGGGCAATACCTTGTACCGCTCCGGACAGAAAACCGAGCAGACATTACCCCAAGAGACTTTGCAGAAATGGAACGACGCGGTGAAGGCTTACGACACCGCGCTGCAAATGCGCGCAGATGATGCGGACAGCAAATTCAACCGGGACTTGGTGAAGCGCAAAATAGACGCATTGAAGCAGCAGCAGAATCAGCAGAATCAAGGCAATCAGAACCAGAATCGAAATCAGAATCAGGACAAAAAGCAAAGCCAAAACCAGGATCAAAAGCAGGATCAAAAGCAGGATCAGAACCAGCAAAAGCAGGATCAGAATCCCAAGCAGGACCCAGGTCAGAACAATGCGCAAAATCAGAACAGGCAACCGGATCAGGGGCAAAATCCGTCGAACAGTCCGCAAGCCGCAAACCAGGGCCAGGGCTCGCCGCCGCCCAAGTCGGCCGATGCAAAAGGCGATCAGCCACCCCCCGGCGCCGGTCAAACGTCGGCGGACAATCAGCGCGCTCCCGGCCAGATGACTCAGGAAGAAGCACGCGAACTCCTCGATTCGGTAAAAGGCGACGAGCATCGCGCCATGCCGGTCCCCTGGGCGCAGCAACGCGGCGTCGTGCAGCCGCGAGACAAACCCTTTAAGAACTGGTAATGGCCCGCAATCGCATTCGAAGCGTTCGGCTGGCCGCCTTCAGTCTGCTGGTTTGTCTTGTTGCGGCGGCGGCCTACGCCGACGATCCTCTGGTCTATGCGACCATTCAACCCGCGCAAATCCAGTTGGGTGAGTCGGCGCAGTTCACCATCACAAATTTAGGGGACGGCACGAACCCGATCACCATGCCCGTGGTCGCGGGCTTGAAATTTGAAATCATCGCCCGCACGCACGAAGTGCAGATCATCAACGGCACAACGCTGCCTTCCAGCTCGATTGTCATGCGGGTGACGCCGCAAATAGCCGGCATTTTCACCATTCCGGCCGTAACACCCAAGGCCCAGCCGCTGGTGCTGCAGGTGGGCGACGCCTCCAGCGGCACGAGCATTCCGCACCCTGCCGCACCCGGTGCGCCGATACCGCCGCCCATCTTTTCCGGAGGATCGGTACCGAAGGGCGTGCACTTGACCGACGACGGTTCCGCTTATGTTCGCCTGACCGTCCCGAAGCGGGACGTCTATGTCGGCGAGAGTGTTCCGGTTGAAATGGAAGTGGGCCTGCGGTCCGGCTTCGTCGAGTCGATAAACGGTCCGCCCAAACTGACCGACGACAATTTCACCCTCAACAATCTTTCGCATCAGCCGGAGCGTACGGAAAAACTGATCAACGGCGAGCCCTTTGTGCTGCTGACCTGGCGCAGCACGCTCGCGGTGGTCAAGCCGGGCTCCTTCCCGCTTTCGGCCGAAGTTCCGCTGACGGTGAAAATTAGAACGCGGCCGAAAAAGGAATCCTCCTTGGACGATCGATTTGGCGACCCCTTCTGGCAGAACCTGTTTGGCGCCACCATTCCCAAGGACATCAACGTCAGGAGCCCGGCGCAAGAGCTGACGGTGCACGAATTGCCGGCGGAAGGCCGACCCGGCGATTTTCACGGCGCCATTGGCACATTCAGCATCGCGAGCGACGTATCGCCCATCAAGGCGGAAGTCGGCGAGCCTTTGACTTTGCGGATGCGCGTCACCGGATCTGGAAATTTTGACCGCGTCGACAGCTCCATGCTGGATCATCTCGATCAATGGAAAACCTATCCCCCGAAGTCCTCTTTCAACAGCAGCGATCCGCTGGGTTTCAGCGGTATGAAGACCTTCGAGCAGCCGGTGATTGCTTCCAAGGCCGGCGTGCAAGAGCTTCCAGGATTGACCTTCAGCTACTTTGATCCGAACAAGCGCCGCTACGAAACGGCCCGCAGCGCTTCCTTGAGCGTGTCGATTTCGCCGGCTCTCGCCGACAGCCGGACGGCCCCTGCGGCGCCGTCCGCGGTGGTCTCGGCTGCGAACAAGGACGCGGCGGGTTTGCGCCCTGATCACGTCGAGACCAACACGACGCCCTCGCTCGTTCCGCTGTATTTGCAGGCGAAGTTTCTGCCCGTGCCTTCGATCATCGTGCTTGCATTCGCGGCCGCGTGGCTGAGCGCCAGACGCCGCCGGGCGGTCGGGCGGGACTCTGATCGGACCGCCCCGCGGGCCGCCAAGCGCGTGCTGGCTCAACTGCGGGGCGCGGCACGCGCCGGAGACGTGGCGCTATTTTTCGATTCCGCGCGAGCGGCATTGCAGGCGGCGCTGGCGGTGCGCTGGCAGCTCGCGCCGGAAGAGATCACCGCCGCTGAAGTGGAACGCCGCGTTGGAGCGGAAAATGATATTCGCGAGCTGTTTGCGCTCGCGGACGAAGCGAAATATTCAGGGCGCAAGCTCAATGCCACCGACTTTGCGCGCTGGCTGCGGGTCGTGCAGCGCCACTTAATGAGCGATGCAGCCCCGTGAACCGCGCAGTACAAGCTTTCTTGGCAATCTTCCTGCTGCTCGGCGCGGTCGCGGCTCATTCGGAGTCCGGGTCCGCGGGTTATTCCGCGGCCGGCCTCTACAACATCGCCAATTCTTATGCGCGCGCAGGCAAGCCTGGAATGGCGATCCTAAACTATGAACGCGCGCGCCTCCTCGCACCGGGCGATCCCGATGTCCAGGCCAATTTGCGGCTGGTGCGCGCCTCGGCGCATTTGCCGGCGGAAACGCCCGACCTGCTGGATCGCGCCGCGAGCATCGCCAGTCCTTTCTGGATCTCGTGGGCCGGTATCCTGGGGTTGAGTCTGGTGGGTGTGAGCCTGATCGCCTCGCAACTGTCTTCGCGGTATCGACGGAGGCGCGGCTTGGCCGCGCTGCTGGGCGTATCGATGCTCGGCTTGACGCTCAGCAACGCGCTGGCCCTTTGGCCCCGATTGCACCAAGGCGTCGTCATCGCAGCCGCCACGCCGGTGCGGGTTTCTCCGGTTCCCATGGGAGATCCGCTTTTTTCCCTGCCGGAAGGCGACAAGGTGAAAATTAAGGCCGAGCACGATGGT
>JANWHR010000268.1 GCA_025450355.1 Micropepsaceae bacterium | reverse complement strand
CGGGCCTCGTAATACAGGACTTCCGCGAGGCACTCGGACTGATCCACCCGCGCGGGCGCCAACGCCGCAGGCAGCGCGGCAATCTGTACCGCGGCGACCGGCGCCGGGTGTGGCGCCGGAGGGCTATAAACAGTGTACTGATCAACCCTTGTGCACAGCACAAGGCCGGCGAGGACAATGGCGGCTGAACGGCTTACGACGCAGTCGGCCCGGTGATGGGCCATCTGAACTCGATCGATCATGCGCATACTCCGTGCACGATTTCGGGCCCAACCTGTCCAATTCAGCTACCAGCGCAGTTTGAACGCGTCAACGGAAAAGATTCCGTATCATGACGCAGCGTCACGATACACCTATTCAGTACAAGGATTGTTAATCGGCTAACGAAGCGTTACTGCCGGCGATTGCAGCCTGCGCCGCGGCCAGACGCGCGACCGGAACGCGGAACGGCGAGCACGAAACATAATCGAGGCCCGTGTCGTGGCAGAAGCCGATCGAATCCGGATCGCCGCCGTGTTCGCCGCAAATTCCAAGCTTTATTCCCGGACGTCCGTGCCTGCCGCGCTCCGTCGCGATGCGCACCATCTCACCAACGCCTTCGACATCGATGCTGACGAACGGATCGCGGCCGATCAGTCCCTGCGCGATGTATTCTCCCAGGAATGAGCCTGCGTCGTCGCGCGACACTCCCAACGTCGTTTGCGTCAGATCGTTGGTGCCAAAGCTGAAGAATTCGGCGGTTTTGGCCAATTCCTCCGCGCGCAATGCCGCGCGGGGCAGTTCGATCATGGTGCCAATGAGATAGTGCGGCCGCATTCCATGCGCGCGCTCGACCCGTTTTGCCACTTCGGCAATCCGTTGCGCCAGAAAGTCCAGTTCACTCCGGAATCCAACCAGGGGAATCATGATTTCCAGCGGCGGCGCTTTTCCGGTTTCCTTCTGCGCCGCAATCGCCGCTTCGAAGATCGCCAGCGCCTGCATTTCGTAGATTTCCGGATAGGTAATCCCGAGACGGCAGCCGCGGTGGCCGAGCATCGGGTTGGCTTCCGCAAGAGCCAGCGCCCGCGCGCGCAGCTTCTGCGGATCCGCGCCCGAACTCCGGGCGACCGCGGCAATCTCCTCATCCGTATGAGGAATGAATTCATGCAGCGGAGGATCCAGCAGACGGATCGTGACCGGCCTGTCCTCCATGATCCGGAAGATCGCCGCGAAATCGGTCCTCTGCATTGGCAGCAGCTTGGCGAGGGCGGCCTGGCGGCCCTCCAGGTCATCGGCCAGGATCATTTCGCGCACGGCGGTGACGCGTCCCGCCTCAAAAAACATGTGCTCGGTGCGGCACAGGCCGACGCCTTCGGCGCCGAACCGCTTTGCCGTCTCGCAATCGAAGGGCGTGTCGGCGTTCGCGCGCACCTTGAGGCGTCTGCGCGCGTCGGCCCAACTCATGAGCAGCGCAAACTCCTGGGTCATTTCCGGATGGATGGTTGGCACCTTGCCGCGGTACACGCGTCCCTCGGCGCCGTCGATGGTGATGACCTCGCCTCGCGCAACCGTCACGCCCCCGGCGGACATGACCCCCCGTGCGGCATCAATCTTGATCGAACCGGCGCCGGTGACACAGGGACGGCCCATACCGCGCGCGACCACCGCCGCGTGGCTGGTCATGCCGCCCCGAACCGTCAGAATGCCTTTGGCGGCATGCATGCCGTGAATGTCCTCCGGGCTGGTTTCCAGCCGGACCAGGATTACCGCCCGATCATTGGCCGCCGCGCGCTCGGCCTCATTGGCGCTGAACACCACTTCGCCGGATGCCGAACCTGGCGATGCGGCCAGGCCGGAAGCAATCAGCTCCCTCGGCGCATCGGGATCGAGCATGGGGTGGAGCATCTGGTCGAGCGATCCCGCATCGATGCGCAGAAGCGCCTCATCGCGGCTGATCACTCCCTCACCAGACATTTCGGTCGCAATCCGCAAAGCGGCCCGGGTGGTGCGCTTGCCGGTCCGTGTTTGCAGCATGTAAAGCCGCCCCTCCTGAACGGTAAATTCCATGTCCTGCATGTCGCGGTAATGCTTTTCGAGCAGACCGGCGATGTTCGAGAGTTCCGCAAAGGCCCGCGGCATCGCCTCTTCCATCGAGGGCCGTTGGGAGCCCAACGCCTCGCGCGCGCGCCGGGTGAGCGACTGTGGCGTGCGGATTCCCGCCACCACATCTTCACCCTGCGCATTGATCAGGAACTCGCCGTAGAGCGTCCTTTCTCCCGTGGAAGGATCGCGGGTGAATGCCACACCGGTGCAGGAGCTATTGCCGCGATTGCCGAACACCATCGCCTGCACATTGACCGCGGTGCCCCAATCTTCGGGAATGTCGTGAAGACGCCGGTAGGTTTTTGCGCGCGCGCCCGACCACGAACCGAACACGGCCCCAATCGCGCCCCACAACTGATCCTGCACATCCTGGGGAAACGGCCGGCCCAACAGCGTCTGAATCTCGCCCTTGAACCGGGCGATGATGCGTTTCCAGTCCTCCGCATCCAGTTCGGTGTCGAATTCGACACCCTTGCGGTCCTTTTCCGCTTCGAGAATGTGCTCAAGACGCGGGTGATCGATCTCCAGCACGACGGACGAATACATCTGGATGAATCGCCGGTATGCGTCCAGGGCGAAGCGCTCATCGCCGGTCTGTGCGGCGAGCCCGCGGACGGTCTCGTCATTGAGTCCCAGATTCAGCACCGTATCCATCATGCCTGGCATGGAAGCGCGCGCACCGGAACGCACGGAGACCAGCAGCGGACGTTCAGGATTGCCGAACCGCGCGTTGGTCAGATCGCCAAGATGCGCGACCGCGGCTTCGATCGCCGGTTTGAGGTCCTGCGGATAGCTTTGGGCATTCCGGTAAAACCAGGTGCACACTTCGGTCGTGATGGTGAAGCCGGGTGGCACCGGCAGACCAAGATTGCTCATCTCGGCGAGATTGGCGCCCTTCCCGCCCAGCAGCGCCCGCATATCGGCGCGGCCTTCCGCATGACTGGCCTCAAAACCGTAAACCCATTTAGCCATGGAACTCTGCTAGCCCTCGATTTTGGAAAAATCGGCCACCTGGTGTGCCGTTTCGACGATCTGCGACAACAGCTTCAGCCGGCTGATGCGCAATGAGGCATCCGCCGTGTTCACGGTGACACGATCAAAGAACCGGTCCACCGGCGCGCGCAGGCGCGCGATCGCAGACATCGCCGCAGTGAAATCTTCCTCGTTAAGAGCGCGCGCAGCCTCAACCTTCGCATGGACCAACGCCGCATGCAGCTCCCGTTCTTCCTCCTGCTCCAGACGTTCGGGAATTCCCCGGTATGATTCCCGATCTTTTTTTTCCTCGATTCGCAGGATGTTCGCGGCCCGCCGGTAGCCCGTCAGAAGATTGGCGCCATCTTCCGATGAAAGGAACTGTTGCAGCGCTTCGACACGGCGCACCAGCCGCTTCAGATCGTCTTCCCCGCTGACGGCAAAGCTCGCCTGAATGAGATCATGGCGGATGCCGCGTTCCTTCAGCGCAACCTGCAACCGCTCGACAAAAAACGAAAGAATTTCGCCGGCGATGGCGGCTTCGTCGTGCAGGTGAACGCCGCCATTGCGCAGACGCGCGATCTGCTCGCGGACAATGGCGCCAAGCCCAATGCGCAGGTGCTTTTCCAGAATGATCCGGATGATCCCGAGCGCGGCGCGGCGCAGACCATAGGGATCGCCGGATCCGGTTGGTTTTTCACCGGCTGCAAACAGACCCGTCAGCAGATCCAGCTTGTCGGCCATGGCGACGGCGACCGAAACCGGTGCGCCGGGCAAGGAATCGGCAGGCCCCGCGGGCCGATAGTGTTCGGACACGGCATTCGCGACCTCTTCCGGTTCGCCATCGTGCAGGGCGTAATAGCGTCCCATCACACCCTGGAGCTCCGGGAATTCGCCGACAACTTCGGTCATCAGGTCGGATTTGCACAGGAGTGCGGCGCGACGGGCCAGTCCGGCATCGGCTCCGGTCAGCCGCGCGATTTCTGCGGCGAGCGCGACAATGCGATCAACCCGATCCAACTGCGTTCCCAGCCTGGCGTGGAAGACGACATTCTTCAGCGCCGGGACGCGGGATTCCAGGCTTCGTTTGCGGTCCTGTTCCCAGAAGAACTTTGCGTCCGACAATCTGGGTCGCAGCACGCGCTCATTGCCTTTGATGATTTCGCGGCCGTTATCGGCCGTGATCATATTGGTCACGACGGCAAAACGGCCGGCGAGCTTTCCGGTGCCCCCGTGCCGCAGCGCGAGATATTTCTGGTGTGTGCGCATCGAGAGCCGGAGAATCTCTTCCGGCAGGTCCATGAATTCCGGGGCAATCGTCCCGATCAGGACCGTGGGCCATTCGGCAAGTCCGGCAAGTTCATCCAGCAATCCGTTATCCGGAACAAGCTCAAGACCCAGGGCAAAGGCCTTCTGTTTCGCATCGTGGAGGATCGTGTCGCGCCGCTCTGTCTGATCGACGGCGACGAAGGCTTTGCGCAGACTGCGTTCGTAGTCGTCGAAATGCCGCACTGCGATTGCCTGCGGCGCGAGGAAACGATGCCCGCGGGTCAGATTGCCACTGTGCAATCCCGCGATTTCAAAGGGCACGACGTCCCCATCGAAGACTGCCACGATGGAATGCAGCGGGCGGACCCAACGGAAACTGCCGTCCCCCCAGCGCATGGATTTCGGCCAGGGAAGGCGCTGAATGGCATCGGGAATGATTTCCGCGAGCACCTCCACCGCCGGGCGTCCGGTTCGCGATAGCGATGCGACATACCAGGCGCCCCTGTCGTCGCTTCTCACTTCGCATTGTTCCAGGGTGATGCCGGCCGATTTGAGGAATCCCTGAATTGCCTTTTCCGGCGCCCCAATCCGCGGACCCTTTTTCTCTTCGGTGCGATCCGGCTGTTTTCCCGGCAATCCGCAAATGGAAAGTGTCAATCTTCGGGGGCCGGCAAAGCTTCGCGCGGCCTCGAACAACAATCCGTGGTCGGATAACGCACCGGCCACAAGCCGCTCCAGCTCGCGGACCGCGCGCGTCTGCATGCGCGCAGGAATTTCCTCCGAGAACAGCTCCAGCAGAAGATCAGGCATGGACGTCCTGGGGCAGTGGATATTGGCCCTGCCCGCTCGCGAGCCAGGCCTCACAGCATGCCTTCGCCAGCACCCGCACGCGGCCGATATAGGACGCGCGCTCCGTCACGCTGATCACGCCGCGCGCGTCCAGCAGGTTGAAGTTGTGGCTGGCCTTCAGGCATTGATCATAGGCGGGAAGCGGCAAGCCTGCCTCCAGCAGGCTGCTGCATTCCTGTTCCGCGTCCGCGAAATGGCGGAACAAAATCTCCGTGTTGGCGAGCTCAAAATTATAAGCGGAATATTCCCGCTCTGCCTGATGAAACACCTCGCCGTAGAGAAAGCGCTCATTGAAGCGCAGGTCGTAAATGTTTTCGACGCCCTGCACATACATCGCGAGCCGCTCGAGGCCGTAGGTCAGCTCCGCCGATACGGGCGAGCAGTCGATGCCGCCAACCTGCTGAAAATAGGTGAATTGCGTCACTTCCATGCCATCGCACCAGACTTCCCACCCCAATCCCCAGGCGCCCAGAGTGGGATTTTCCCAATCGTCCTCGACGAAGCGGATATCGTGCTGACGCGCATCGATGCCGATCCTGGCAAGACTTTCGAGATAGATGTCCTGAACCTCATCGGGCGAAGGTTTGAGGATCACCTGGAACTGATAATAGTGCTGCAACCGGTTGGGATTGTCGCCATAGCGCCCATCCTTCGGGCGGCGTGAAGGTTGCACATAGGCTGCGCGCCACGGACGGGGTCCGAGCGCGCGCAAGGTGGTCGCCGGATGCGACGTCCCCGCACCGACTTCCATGTCGTAGGTCTGGAGTATGAGGCAGCCCTGCCCGGCCCAGAATTCCTGAAGCGCAAGAATCAGATCCTGGAATGTCGCTGGTTTCGGTGATGACAAGCGCGGGGTCCCGCTGAGGCACGCTGGAATTAGCCGTGCTCTCCGATCACGGTCAAGGAGCCATGCCGGGACGATCAGGTAAGCACGACCGGGCGCGCCAATCTCAATACGGCTTCGGCTTCCCCGGTATTCCTGCCGTCGGCATGGTGCAGGACCAGACCCCGCAACATCTCCAGCCCTTCGGTTTTGCCGGGGTCG
>JANWHR010000267.1 GCA_025450355.1 Micropepsaceae bacterium | reverse complement strand
GGGCGAGGCGGTGTCGAGATGCATGGGGCAATCCTGATATGCTGCGCGGCCAGAGTAAGGGTGCTCCGTAAAAGAAAGATGAACCGGGCAAGTCATATTCGCCTCCCCGTCGCGGGCGGATCGGCCCGGAGCGCGCGTGAGCGCGCGACGACGGGGGCCCGTTCGCGAGCCACGCATTGGCCGCAACCAGGTTTCAGGCGATCGCTTCTGCCGCGACAAGCTCCGGCGCCGGACCTGCGCCATTTGCGGCGATGCGCCGGTAGAGCAGGAATAGCAGCGCCATACAGATGACGATGGCACCGGGCTGCAACCCGAGTCCGAAGCTGAAAGCCGCCCAGCAGACGAACAGGATTGTGCGCTCGCCGGGAAGAAAACCGCGCTGCAACCCATCGCTGACCAGAAAGGCGAAAGCGACCACGAGCACACAAAGATCGTAGTAGAGGACGTAGGGACTCGCGAGGAGAGACGCGATGCAGAGCAACGAAGCGCGGATCGCGTAAGGGTTGGGCCTGGACCACACAGCCCAAACCGCCACCGCCAGAACGAGCACTACAGCAACTTGCGCCGCCCATGCAGTCCCGCTTCCCAGGCCCACCGACTGTACGAGGCCGTAGATGGATGCGAGCTTCGGCTGGAATGCCGCGTCCGCGCTGAGGTTTGCGTTGCGCTGCGCCAGATTTGAAAGAAATGACGACCAGCCGGCGCTGCCAAATGCGAGTGTCGCCGCCACCGCCAGTGCAATGCTGAAGAGCGTCGTGCTGGCGAAGGCGCGCCAGTTGCGCGACGCCAGCAGGGCGACCGGAATCAGCAGTCCGAATTGTGGCTTATAGGTAAGCAATGCGAAAAAGAATCCTGCCGCGACGGGCCTGCGCTCCAGCGACGCAAGAGCAAAGCCGAACAATCCGGCTGTCAGGAGTCCATTCTGGCCGATATAAATATTGAGGACCATCGGCTCCATGGCGGGGGCGGCGATTACCGCACTCGCGCGCCGCACGATGACGTACACGGCGCCGAGAAACAACACGGTCAGGAGCACACTCCACAGCACAAATCCTGCCGCAAACGATGTCAGTCCAAAAGGGTAGGTGAAAAACAGCAGCGTCGGTGGATACGAGAATGGCCAAACCACGCTGCAATGGCCCGCGCCGAAAAGGTCCGTCTGGGCTCTGGCAAAGGACGCGTAATCGAACACGCGGGTTGCCTCATGCAGAGCCGCAAGTCTGCCGCTGAGCCACATCACGCCGAAATCAACACAGCCGACCGGAAATCCCTTCGGAAAATAAGGCCAGTGCAGGTTGAGGAACCAGAAGGCGAGCTTCCGTGCAAAAAGAACCAGCCAAAGCAGAGCGAGGATTTGGGTGTTTCGCTGTGTAAAAATGCGCGTCTCGGCGGCGAGCACTCTCTCCGGGATTGTTGTGCCAGGTGCCGGGGTGGCGTCGCTCAAATGCCAGCCTCTTGATGAGTGCGGCGTCGCGCGCCGCGCAATGGTGGGACGCCAATGATCATGCGGATATGGTGAAAAAAGAAATAACGGCAGCGCTTTTGCGGTTACGATTCGCTTGCCGGGCGCCCATTCATGCGGATGGGATGCCAGCACAGAAACCGCAGTGGAAGGTAAAGCAATGGCTGCGTGCTTTTACAGAACCGGACGTAAACCGTCGTGTTCCAATGACTTCGAGCGCCCCTCCGCTCTGTGCGGCAATTGATGATTCACCCTTCGTTAAGATGCCCGATCCTACTCTGATATTTCGCTTATGCATGCCGCACGGTTTTGCCGGAACCGCCGGCGAAATCTGCGACGGGAGAGCTTTCATGCGCAAATGCGTCTGCGGACTTGTCAAATGCAAACGCGGTGTCACCTCGATAGAATACGCGCTGATCGCCAGCCTGATTGCGATGGTGATTATCAGTGCGGTGACGCTTGTTGGAACCAGCGTGAGCGCCGCGTTCCAATCGGTCGCTGGGGGCTTCTGATTAAATAAGCAGCGCGGCTTGCTGCGATAACCAATGAGACGTGACCGCCTTGTGCGGTCATTTTTTTAACCCCGGTCACAGCAGGAATGCAGCCTGCATGGCGGTCAGAAGTCACAGTTGTGGTTACCAATTGGTCAATGCCCCGAATAAAAGGTCAGCAAACGAACCATGTTTTCAATGACTTGCATTGGAGTTGGTTCATGGCCGTATGAATGTTTCTTCATGGCTCATTAAGTTCCGGCTCCTATGCTCCCTCGCGTGTTCACGCAAACAGGCCTGATGGGCGCTGGCGTGGACCACCAGGCAAAACTGCAACGGAGAACTTCCATGCCCAAACTCATTTCCCGTTTCATGAGAGACGAAACCGGCGTCACAGCCATTGAATATGGTTTGATTGCCGCGCTGATCGCAGTGGTCATTATCGGCGCCGTGACGCTCGTCGGCACCAATCTGAGCAAGACATTCCAGACCGTACAGGGATCACTGTAAGTTCGCGACACTTCGCGCGTCACACCTGCCGGCCGCGAAATCATGAGAGGGCGGCCACGATTTGTGGCCGTCCTCTTTATTGGCGCCGCGGGGTACAGCAGAGCGGAATAATATCGGACCGAATCGGTCAAAAATGAATGCATTTTAATGACGAACTCCGCACAGGGATGGATTCGTTTCACGCCTCATTAAGAGTCGGCCGCTAGCATCCGTCCGTGTACACGCAAACACACTGCGGATGCGTGGACGGCCAGGAAGCAATTGCAACGGAGACTCGCATGTACAATTTTGTTTCGCGTTTCATCAAGGATCAGTCTGGCGTGACGGCCATCGAATATGGCCTGATTGCCGCGCTGATCGCCGTGGTCATCATCGGCGCCGTGACGCTCGTCGGCACGAACCTTAGCGCCACTTTCCAGACGGTTCAGGGATCGCTGTAAGTTGACGAAAGGCGCGCCGCTTTTGCGGCGCCCGATACGGACCTACCTGGCGGCCACCTTTGGTGGCCGTCTTTTTTTTATCATGCCGGCTCCCAGAATCGCGCGCGCCGGGAATGACAACTGAGAAAATAACCGCGCGCCTGCGTGGCAAACAGATTGCTCCGGAATCATTGGGCGTGCGCTTGATCGGTCTGTCTACGGATAAACTAAGCCGGTGCGGCGCCTGGCGTGGAAATCTGACGCGGTCCCTCTCTTTTCGCCATTTCGTTAACCAAATTCCAACCACCTGCGTGCTGTGTTCGGTCCACGAAGGAGCCTTGCCATGAACATCAAACGAATTGGAATACTGGCGATTGCGGCCATTGCCGCGGGAGCCGCCGCCATGCTGGTGCGCAGCACGCTTTCCACCCCCACCGTCGCGAACAATCAGCCCGCGGTGCCGATGGTGGAAATTCTGGTCGCGGCCCAGGACGTCAATGCCGGGCGCGTACTCGATGCCACATCGGTGCGTTGGCAGATCTGGCCCGAGAAGGCGATCATGCCGAATTACATCTCGCGAAAGTCGCAGCCCGATCTTGCGAAAGTGATCTCCGGCGCGGTGGTGCGGACGCCGCTGAGCGCCGGTCAGCCGGTTACGGAAGCAAGTCTGGTGCGGGCGGGGGCCATAGGATTCATGGCGGCGACCGTGACGCCGGGGATGCGTGCCATTGGCGTGCCGGTGAATGCCGAAGCCAGCGCCGGCGGATTCATCCTGCCGAACGACCGCGTGGACGTCGTGCTGACACGCGACGTATCGGCCGGCTCCGGGCCAAAGAATTTCCAGAGCGTGACGATCCTCAGCGATGTGCGGGTGCTTGCCGTGGATCAGACGGCCCACCAGGGAAAGGATCAGGAGAGCGTCGTTGGCAAGACAGCGACGCTTGAGCTGACCGAAGATCAGTCAGAGCTGCTCGCGCGCGCGCAGCAGACCGGCGTTTTGTCGCTGACGCTCCGTTCGATCGGGGACAGCAGTGGCATGCCGACCGCAAAAGATTTCGCGCCCGCGCCCCGCGTAAGCAGTGGCGGCGGAGGCAGCAGATCGCGTGCGGTCGAACAGGCGCCGCTGGTTGTCTATCGCTACGGCGTGCGGCGCGAGAATGGCTCGAGCTCCAGCCCGCCCCCCGCCGCAGCAGGCGCTGGCGAAGGGTCGCCGGAATCCGCGCCGCAACCGTCCACTCAGCAACCCGCGCAAGGCGCCGTCGCCCTGGAGACACCGTGATGAAAAAGAATCTGACCCTGTCGGCGGCCGCCGTTGCGTTGGCCCTGGCGATCACAGGCGGTGCGCTGGCGCAAACGCCGGCCCCGGCGATTGACGCACCGCCCCTGGTGCATCTCACCGCGGCTCCCGGCGCGTTGCCACAGCGTTTCAACCTTCCGCTGAACAAGGCGGTCATCGTCGAACTTGATACCGACACGCGGGATGTTGTGGTCGCCAATCCGGGGATTGCGGACGCGGTCGTGAAAACGCCCCGGCGGATTTTCCTGATGGCGCTGAAAATCGGGCAGACCACCGCGATGTTTCTCGATGCCCAGGGCCACCAGATCGCGAATCTGGAGCTGGTGGTCGGCGCCGATGTTGCAGATCTGAACGAAGAGATGGCGCGCCAATTGCCGGGCGCTCATGCGAAGGCCGACGCGCTCAACGATAATATTGTGCTTTCGGGAACCGTCGTGAACGTTCAGCAGGCGAGCCAGGCCGAGGCCATGGCGGAACGCTTCGCGGGCGATCCCAAAAAGGTGATCAATAACCTCGCGATCGGCGAGCGGCAGCAGGTCCTGATCCAGGTCCGTGTTTCCGAAATGAGCCGGATCATCTCCAAGCAACTCGGTATCAATTCACTGGCCGTCGCGAACGCCGGCGGCGTTCCGATCGTGGTTGGTACGGACAATCAGTTCAGCCTTGTTGGGCGCGCGCTCACCAACATGGCGGCGCAGATTGGCCAGACCGGCTGCAATTACGCAGGGACTTCCCCGCCCAACATCAACAACTGCCTGGGCGGTGTTGTACATCCATCCAACAATGTCGCGGGCGTGTTGCAGGCGCTGGAGCGCGTCGGTCTTGTGCACACGCTGGCCGAACCGAATTTGACGGCGGTTTCCGGCGAAGCGGCCAAATTCCTCGCTGGCGGCGAATTCCCGGTGCCGGTGTCGCGCGATCAATTCGGCAACATCACGGTCGATTACAAGGAATTCGGCGT
>JANWHR010000266.1 GCA_025450355.1 Micropepsaceae bacterium | reverse complement strand
CGCGTTCGAAACAAGAGCGTGGCGCGGGGGATGAATTGTCTGCAAGACTTAAACCTTATGGGCGCACCGAAATGCTGGCGCTGGCCGAACGCAACGGCGCCAATGGCCGCGACGTGATCGACGCCCTGGTGCTGGGCATCGACGTGGCCTGCCGCATCGGCAACACCATGTATCCCGATCACTATGACCGCGGCTGGCACATCACGGGCACGGCCGGTGTGTTTGGCGCGGCCGCCGGCGCGGGCAGAATTCTTGGTTTGGACGAGCAGCAGATGACCTGGGCGCTGGGCGCCGCGGGCACGCAATCGTCGGGTTTTCGCGAAATGTTCGGGACGCATTGCAAGAGCTTTCATCCCGGACGTGCGGCACAAAATGGCCTGACGTCGGCACTTCTGGCGGCGCGCAATTTCACCAGTTCGAATCAGGTGCTGGAAGCACCGCGCGGGTTTGCGCATGTGATGTCCACAAAGCAGGATTTTGCGCAGATCACGGACAATCTGGGCCGGAGTTATGAGATTACGCTGAACACCTACAAACCATTCCCCTGTGGAATTGTCATACATCCGGCAATCGACGCCTGCATCCAGCTGAAGCGCGACTACGGTTTAAACGGCGATGAGGTGGAGCGGGTGGAGCTCGACGTCGCGCCACTGGTGCTTGAACTCACCGGCAAGCGTACGCCGCAGATCGGGCTGGAAGGGAAATTCAGCGTGTTCCATTCGGCCGCTGCCGCGTTGATCTTTGGCGCCGCCGGCGAGACGCAGTACTCCGATTCCTGTGTCCGCGATCCGCGGGTGGTTTCCCTGCGCGGGCGCATTGCCGCGACGGTTGATCCGAAGAAGCGCGATGACGAGGTGGACGCGCGAGTCATCCTGAAAGATGGCCGCGTTTTGACCAAACACATCGAGCACGCCATCGGCAGCCGTGAGCGTCCGATGACGGATGAAGACCTGTCAGAAAAATTCCATGGCCTCGCGGACGAGATTCTGGGACGAGAACAATCCACAAAGCTGCTCGATGCGGCATGGTCGCTGGAATCGTTGAGTGATGCCGCCAGAATCTGCCAACTGGCGGATCCGGGGACCGCGACGGAACGACTGTCCCGCAGGGCGTAATTTCATGGCGGAGATGGTTGCCGCCTTTGCTTCCTCGCACAGCGTCATGCTGGCAGCGACGCGGGACGACTGGATTGCGAATTTCCGCAACACCGATCCAGGCATGCCGCTGATCGACAGGTATGGCGTCCGCCGGAGCTATGATGAGCTTTTGGCCCTGGCGCCCGCAAACGCTGCGGAACTCGTCACGCCAGACCGGATGGGCGATTTATTTGACCGCACCATGGCGGCGGTGGATGCGCTGAAGCAGCAGATCGCGCGGGTGCCATTAGACGCGCTGATCGTGATTGGTGACGATCAGCACGAGCTGTTCCAGGATGCGATGATGCCATCGCTCGCCATTTATTACGGTGAAACGATCCGCAATGCGGCGTGCCCGCAGCCAGAGCCAATCAACTGGTACGCGCGGGCGCAATCGAAGCGTTACGAGCCGGATGAGGATGTGCACTACGCGGTCGCGAGCGGCCTTGCGCGACATCTGATCGGGACGCTTACCGCAGCGGAGTTTGACATCTGCGCGGTGAAGGAAATCACGCCGGACCAGCACGAGGGTCATGCGTTTTCCTATGTTCACCGTACTTATCTGTCCGGACGTGCAGTGCCGGTCGTCCCGGTCTTCATCAACACCTATTACGCACCAAACCCGATCGCGCCGAGACGCTGCGTCGCGCTGGGCAAGGCGCTGCATGGTGCGATCACCAGCTTTCCGGAAGCGATGCGGGTTGGCGTGCTCGCGTCCGGAGGATTGTCGCATTTCATCGTGGACGAAGAATTGGACCGTGCGGTCATCAAGGCGCTGCAGGAAAATGACCTGCAATTTCTGGCGCGCCTTGATCCCAAACGGCTGCAGGCCGGAAGTTCGGAGATCAGAGGCTGGATTTGCACCGCCGCCGCATGTGCCGCGGCCGACCTGCAAGTGAAATGGACGGAGTACATTCCGGCCCGGCGTACGCCGGCACTGACCGGCATTGGGCTGGGATTTGCGCGGTGGGGAAAGGCTGACGGGGCATGAGGCAGAAAAGCATTGAAGTGAAGGGGCTGTCGCATCACGGAGCGCCAATTCCGACCGCGTGCAGGGTTGGCCCGATTCTGGTCACCTCAAGAATCATGGGCAAGGATCCGGAGACCGGCATTCTGCCGCCGGATCCGGATGCCCAGGCGGTGCTGTGTTTCGAAAATCTGAAGCGCGTGCTTGCGGCGGGCGGCATGGACCTCGGTGATGTGGTGAAGCTGACGGTTTATCTGGTCAGCGATTCCTATCGCACCGCCGTCAACAAGCCGTGGCATGAACATTTCCCCGACCCCGAACACCGGCCGACACGCGATTCCCTGGTCATGCCGCTGCGGGGCGGCAATCTGATCCAGATTGAAGCCTGGGCGATCGCCAAAGAACTGCACTGACTGGCGAGGCCGGGCGCCGGACAACCGCTGTGTATATCGCTGCTTTGGCCACGGATTATGACGGCACGCTGGCGGAAGATGGTGTTGTTTCGGCAGCCACTGTCGAAGCGCTTGAGCGGTTCAGGAACGCCGGCCGGCGATTGATCCTGGTCACCGGGCGAGAGCTGTCTGAATTGCTGCAGATTTTCCCGCGCATTCATCTGTTCGATCGCGTTGTGGCCGAAAATGGCGCCCTGCTTTACGATCCGGCAAGCCGGCGCGAAACACTTCTCGGTCCACCCGTATCACAACAACTGCTTCAAAAGCTGAAGGCCAGGGGCGTGAGCCCACTCTCCTCGGGGCGCTGCATCATTGCCACACGCGAGCCAAATGAGGAAATCGCGCGCGAAGAAATCCGGCGCCTCGGCCAAAAGCTGGAGATCATCTTCAACAAGGGCGCGGTGATGATTCTGCCCTCCGGGGTGAACAAGGCGACGGGGCTTACGGCGGCTCTCGATGAGCTGCGGATTTCGACCCGCAATGTTGCGGCGATCGGCGATGCCGAGAACGACCATGCGTTTTTGCAACTCTGCGGCTGGAGTGCAGTGGTCGCCAACGCGCTGCCGTCCTTGCGAGGAAAAGCCTATCGGATGATGAACCAAGCCCGCGGAAAAGGGGTCGAAGAGTTCATGGCGCTGATCGAACGGGAAGATGGCGCACCGCGGACGCTGCCGCGCCATTGACCGGAAAACGCATGCGCGCTAGGCGACCAGAGAAGCAATCCGGAATGGAAAAATGACCAATAATGGGCCAGTGACGATCCCGGCGCTTCACCAGATGAAGCGCGACGGCAGGAAGATCGTTGGTGTCGTGGCGTGGGACTTCCAAATCGCGCAGATCGCCGATCGCGCCGGAGTGGATATCGTTTCGGTCGGAGACACCGTCGGGATCAATCTCTGGGGTCACGCCACTCCCCTGGAAGTGACGATGGAAGAGATGATCGTCGTGTGCAGGGCGGTGCGCCGCGGCACGAAGCGCGCGCTGGTGTCCTGCGATTTTCCCTTCGGACCGTTGCAGGAAGGCGTCGATTCCGCCGTCCGGGCCGCCATTCGCCTGGTGAAGGAAGCGGGCGCCGACCTGATCAAGCTGGATGGCGCCGCCGATTTTCCGGAAAGCGTGCGCGCCATCTCGCGGGCCGGGATTCCCGTGTTCGCGCAGTTCGGGATCACGCCGCAAACTGCGTTGGCCTATGGCATGCAATACAGCGCGATGAACAAGCCGGGCGCCGAACTCGCCGCCGCCATGGCCTCCAAAATGGTCGAAGAGGCAAAGCGGCTGGAGGATGCCGGCGCCGCGCTGCTTGATTTCACCAATTCCGGGCCGGTTGCGGGCGAGGCCGTCGCGCGCGCGGCATCGATTCCGGTGATTGGCGGTTTCGGCGGCGGGCCGTGGCTCGACGGGCGGATGCGCATGGCCCATGCGGCGATCGGCTATGCCGCGGGCGCGGTTGATTCCAAAGCAGAAAATTACGCGAATGTCGCAAAGATCACTCTGGAGGCGCTGTCCAACTATGCCGGTGACGTGAGGGCGTCGCGCCAGATCAGGGGCGCGGCTCCGGCCAAATTGCCGTAAGCTGAGAGGCCGTTGAAAGGACCAAACATGCGCCAGCTCTTCGCCGGGATTGTGATCGCGGGCATGGTGCTTGCCTATTCCGCCATGGCCACCGATGTTGGCGCGCCTGCCCTGCCCGATCTGACCAGTTTCGACCTGATGCGGAGCGAATCCGGCAAAGCGCCGGTCTATGTCACGGTCGCCCAAGCGGCGAACGAGCTTAAAAATTATGACGTCGTTTTTCTAGGCGAGTGGCATGACGATGCCGCAAACCATCTGGCGGAGATGGAGCTGTTCCGCGCGATCTTCGCGCGCGCGCCGCAACTGGCCCTTTCCATGGAGCAGTTCGAGCGCGACGTTCAGCCGGTGGTGAATGACTATCTCGCCGGGCGGATTGGCGAGGACGCGCTTCAGAGCAAGGGCCGCGCCTGGGGCAATTACGCCGAAAGCTACCGTCCACTGGTGGAATTCGCGAAGGACCACGGCCTGCCGGTAATCGCTGCAAATGCGCCCGCGTCGCTGGTGCGCTGTGTGGGCGAGAAGGGTCCGGAATTTTTGACGCAACTGGATGCGCAAAAGCGGCCATGGGCCGCCGCCACGCTGCATCTGGAAGATGGTGCGTACAAGGACAAATTCATGCGTTTTCTTGCCGAAGACGCCAGCCATGGCACGCCGGCATCCGATCCGGATTCGGCGGCGGCCAACGGCCGTGCCTGGGCGGCCCAGGTGCTGCGCGACGATACCATGGCGGAATCCATCGCCAATTACCTTCAGGCAAATCCCGGGCATAAAGTGGTGCACATCACCGGCGATTTCCATGTCGAGGGCGGCCTTGGCACGGTGGAACGGTTGAGGGACCGCATGCCGGGACTGAAGATCGCCGTGGTGGCGCCGGTCGAAGCCCCAAATCCCGACCGGCCGGCAGTTGCGACAACCGATGCGAAAAGTGGCGATTTCCTGTTTCTGCTCCGCGCAGAGCCAAAGGAATATGTCAGCGATGCGGAACAGAAAGCTGCGGAGCAACAGATGCGTGCGAATTTCAAAAGCCGCTCCCAGTGCAAGCTGTGATACGCCACTGAGCCCTTAGGAGTGTCCGTTGGGCGGATCATGTTCGAATTTGAACTGCGAGCCGCCGGGATATTGCGCGCGGCAGGCTGCTAATGCGGTTCTGTATGAACGGCTGTTCAATAAGTTTCAAAAAGACGCTGTTGCAGGCTTTCCATTGAGTCCCCAGAACCAAAAGGATTGTTGCAGCGGGCGAAGAGAACGTACGACATTGAAGCGGAGAGAGAGTCCCGGTAGAAGCGCGGTCTCGTTTTTGGCGCGAAGCCACGGTAATCTGTTCCGGGCTTCGCGGGAGGGATCCAGATGAATGGGCCATTTTCAGTTACAAAGATCGCAATGACGTTCGCAGTGGCGGTGTCACCGCTGTTGTTGTCCGCCGCATCTGTGGCGCAAACACCGGCGCCGCCGCCGCCGCTAATCGCGCCATCTCTGCCGCCCAATGTCGAGGTCGATCTGATGACCAATCAGGGCTCGGCGATGTTCGGCGCGCAGTGGAAGACCATGGAAGCGAAAATCGTCGAGGCGCCGCCCATTCCCGAACATTTGCCGGGTTACAACAGCGCCTACGACATCGCGCCGCATGCGGGCGACGCCGCGTTTGACGATTCCAGGTGGCCGGTCATCGAGGCGAAGGACCTGTCTGCGCGGCGCGGGGGCGGCCATGTTTCTTTCATCTGGTTCCGCAGCAATGTGACGATCCCCGCGAAAATCGGCGATTTCGACACAACGGGCGCAAAGGCGGTGTTGACGGTTGCGGTTGATGATTACGCGGAAATCTGGGTCAATGGGCAAATGCCCCGCGCCGTCGGTGTTCCGAGCCCGGCGACGATCCAGGGTTTCAACACACCCAATCGCGTGGTGCTGTCCAATTCCGTGCGGCCGGGCGACAAATTCCAGATCGCAGTCTTCGGCGTCAACGGCCCGATTTCGGTTGCGCCCGCCAACACCGTCTGGTTCAGGGAAGCGCGGATTCAGTTTTACAAATAATCATGCCCACTGCCGTTATCGACGGGATTGCGACGCGTTACGAAGTCGTCGGATCGGGGCCACCGCTGCTGATGTATGCGCCGGCCGGCTTTGATGCCAGCCTGGAAAAGTGGACGACGCAGGGTGTCTATGCCCGCATCAGACTGCTCGACTATTTGCCGAAGCACTACAGCTGTATCGTTTTTGACCGGCGCGAGTGCGGCCAATCGGGAGGCCGTGTGGAGCGGATCACCTGGGCCGATTATGTGGCGCAGGGCAAGGGCCTGCTTGACCATCTGAAAATCGGGCGCGCTCACATCATGGGTGGCTGCATGGGTTGCTGCCCCGTTGCTGCATTTGGCGTGATCTACCCGGAAATCGCCATCAGCATGGTTCTGTTTTGGCCGGTGGGCGGCGCCAGATACCGGCTGACGTGCCACCAGCGATTTGCCCAACATCTTGCTTTTGTGCAGCAGAACGGCATCGAGCAGGTCGCGGCGTTGCCGGCATCGACGGGCAAGAGTTTTGGCGAAGACCCGCGCGGCGGACCCTGGGCGTCGGTTCTCCAGCACGACCACGGATTTGCTGAAGACTTTGTCCGCCAAAACGCGGAAAAATACCGGCTGACCGTGGCCGCCATGGGCCGCACGCTGTTCGATCGCGACACCTCGCCAGGCGCCGAGCCCGAAGACCTGATGCGGCTCGATATTCCGGCATTGATCGTCCCCGGGCATGATGCATCGCATGCAACATCGGCGGCGCGTTATCTTGAAGAATGTATTCCGCAGTCGGAATACTGGGATGCGGCCGTTGCGGAACAGACCGAAGAAACGACACCCGGGCGAGTTCTGGAGTTTCTCACAAAGGCGGATCGGAAATGAATCCGCCGGTTGAATGTCTGGATATTGCGGAGTGGAGACCTCCTCTCCCGGATGGTGTCTCTGTGCGTTATACCGCTGCATTGGAAGACGGGAATGTCCTCTATTGTCCGAAGCTGCGCTTCGCGCTTTCGGAGCCGGAGTTGCGCTTTCTCGATCCGGCAGTTCTGGGCGACAATGCAAAGAGTCTCGCATTTGATCCGGCAACCGGGACATTGAAACACGCGCGCGGTGATCAACAGAAGATCGCCGGCATGATGCAGCGCTATGCCGATGCGGCACGAACACTGGTTTGCAGTGTTCTTCCGCGTTACGCGTCCGCCTTGCAGACCGGGCGGACGAGCTTTCGGCCGGCCGGAATCGAAGGCCGCTCAACCAGCCTTGCGAAGGATGACACGCTTCTTCATGTGGATGCGTTTCCAACCTCCCCGGTGGCGGACCGGCGAATCCTGCGGGTCTTCAGCAATGCCAACAGAAGCGGTAAACCACGTCACTGGCGTCTGGGCGAACCATTTGCCGATGTTGCAAAGCGGTTTTACCCGCAGGTGCGTAGGCCGCTTCCCGGCAGCGCGCGTGTTTTGAAATCACTCCGCCTGACGCGCGGTTACCGCACGGAATATGATCACGCGATGCTTGCGATTCACGACGTGATGAAGCGCGCGACGGAGTATCAGCGTAGCGTTCCGCAGACGGAATTCTTCTTTCCGCCTGATTCCACCTGGATTGTCTTCACGGATATGGTTTCCCACGCCGCGCTTGCCGGGCAGCATCTGTTCGAACAGACGTTTTATCTGCCGGTATCCGCAATGGTGGATCAGGAAAAGGCGCCGCTGCGGATTCTGGAACGGCGGGCCGGACGGCCACTGGCGGCGACGTAATCTCCGCACAGCGCCGGTCAGTGGGTCGCGGGGCGACGTCGGCGGAAGCGATCGGACATCCGCGCCCGGAACCGGTTCAGGGCGGCATTTGCGCGGTCCATGTAGAGATACACGACCGGCGTCGTGAACAGGGTCAGCAACTGGCTGAGGATCAGCCCGCCGACGATCGCAGTGCCAAGCGGCCGCCGCAATTCCGAACCGGCGCCCATTGCGAACATCAGCGGCAACCCGCCAAGCAGCGCCGCGGCGGTGGTCATCATGATCGGACGAAATCGCACCAGAGCCGCCTGATGAATCGATTGCAGCGGCGACAGATTCTGATGCCGTTCGGCCTCGAGCGCGAAATCGATCATCATGATCGCGTTCTTCTTCACGATGCCGATCAGCAGGATTACGCCAATCAGAGCAATGATGCTGAGTTCATAATGCAGGAGCATCAACAATAGCAGCGCGCCCAATCCGGCGGAGGG
>JANWHR010000265.1 GCA_025450355.1 Micropepsaceae bacterium | reverse complement strand
TCCCAAAAATCGATGATCAGGTGACTGCCCGCAAAGGTCTGACCATTGATCGTAACGAAGTGATCCTTGCGGTCCGCATCCCCTTCGGGAATAGGAACCGGGACGGTCCTCGCCGGAGCGCGAGGTTTCAGCGCTCTTGCTCCATTGATCGCCGCCACACCGAGTTCGAGTCGAGCCATCCTGGCACCTACCCTTCCAAAGGTGTTGACACCAAAGCACGCCATTGCTGCCGCGCTTGCCCAAGAAGAAAGCGGCGGGCGGAAGAGCATTCCGCAGCGCGCCGCTTTGTTCCGCATGAATCGGAACAGGGGGGAATATAGGGCTCTCTCCCCCCCACGCAAGAAATTTGTCCCCCTGCAGCGCAATTTCTCCCCAGCCCCCGAAGATGTGTATTTGGCGGCCCGTTCTGGACATGATCGAGGCCCGGCCCTATACGCGCGGGCGCCAAAATTCCGGAGGGCCGTGGTGCCGAATTTCCGTCCCAAGATTTTCCGCGAGCGCCTGCACAAGGGCTACGCCCAATCCATGGAATTGACCGGCATCGTTGCTCAGGAAAAAAGCCGGTATCAACGAATCGCCATCTTTGACACCGTGGCGAATGGCCGGGTGCTCGTGCTGGACGATATCGTTCAGATCACCACCCGCGATGAGGGGGCTTACGCAGAAATGCTGGTCCATCTGCCGCTGTTCGAGCATGGCCGCGGCGAAAGCGTGATGGTCGTCGGCGGCGGCGATCTCTCGATCGCGGACGAAGTTCTGAAGCACAAAAGCGTGAAGGAGGTCGTGCTGGTCGAGATCGACGAAAGAGTAGTCGAACTCTGCCGCGAACATTTTTCGCAGGTAAATCGGAAAGCCTTTCGTGACCGGCGGCTCAAGATCGAAATTGCCGATGCGTTTGAATATCTCAGCCGTGCCGAAGCACGCGGTCGCTTCGACCTGATCGTCGCGGACCGGCCCGATCCGGTCGGTCCCGGCAAAGCCCTGTTCGGGGACAATTTCTATTCCCGCGTTCGCCGCGCGCTGAAGACTGGAGGCTTCGCCAGCTTCCAGACCGGCGTCCCGTTTTACCAGCCCTGGGAAATTGCCGAGGCGCTAAGCGAGTTGAAGCGCCAGTTCCCGCTGTGCGGACTCTATCTGACCGTCGTGCCGACCTATGTCGGCGGCTACATGGCCCTGTCCTGGGCTGGTACGCACAAGCCACTCGGGACGAAAGCGGGAATCGCCGCTGCGGCCCGGCGCTTTGCAAAAGCGAAAATTCGTACCGATTATTACAATCCGGAAATTCACGCCGCCGCCTTCGCGCTTCCGGAATGGATCAAACGCCTTATCCCGAAGGCACGGGCCCGCTGATTTCCTGCCACAGCAACCGGGCCGCGGCGGCCGGAGAGAGCTGATTTTCGTCGCGGCTAACCGCGAGATTGGCCGCGCGCATCTTCTCGATGGGGATACGCCCAATCAGCGGCTGAAGGGCGCCAATCAGGATCGGATCGTGGCTGCGCTTTGGCGACACCAGCACGATGGCGTCGTAGGGCGGGATTGCCTGCTTCGGGTCTTCCAGGGTTACGAGCCCATATTCCGCGATGCGGCCATCGCTGGAAAAAGCTGTAATGACATCCACCTCGCCATCCGCCACGGCTTTGTACATGAAGATCGGCTGCATCTGGCGCTCTTCGCGAAAGTTCAGGCCATACGCCTTGCGAAGGGCGCGCCACTCCGGCCGGCCGAAAATTTCGTAATCGCCTCCCACCCGGAGCTGTTGGGAAATGCGGGCCAGATCGGCGACCGACCTGATGCCGAGCGCATCGGCGCGATCCTTCCGCATCGCCAGCACATAGGCATTCTCAAACCCCAGGGCCCCCAGCATCGTCGCGCCGTAGTTCTGCCTCGCCCAATCCGCGATTGCCCCGAGCATCTGCTGCCGCGGCAGGGCATCGCTGCGATGCATGAAGTTGGTCCAGACCGTACCGCTGTAATCAACATAGGTGTCGATATCTCCGGACGTCAGGGCCCGGAGTATCACCGCCGAGCCGAGATCGCTGCGGATGGAAGCCCTCCGGTTGACGGCGGCCAGGCGCTGCTCGATCAGTGAAGCGAGGACATATTGTTCGGGAAAATTTTTGGCGCCGATAATATAGCCCGGCTGCCCGCCGAAACTCGCGGCCAGCACGCCCGCGCAAAGCGCAAGCCCCATGCCCGCGACCGCTGCGATCAGGCGCCGGCGCGATTGCCGCCGGGTTGCGAGCGTTTCGAGCCCGCCCAGCAAACGATCCACCGTCAGCGCGAGCAAAGCCGCGGCGACGCAACCGACCGTGACATCAATCCAGTTCTGCGTCTGCAGCCCGGTGAAGATGTAATTCCCGAGACTGGTCTGGCCAACCGGAGTGGACAGCGTTGCGGTGCCGATCACCAGCACGGAGGCAGTGCGGACGCCTGCCATGATGACGGGCAGTGCCAGCGGAAATTCCACGCCCTTCAGACTCTGCCAGCGGGTCATCCCCGCACCCCTGGCCGCTTCGCGGATCGCGGGATCGACACCGGAAAGTCCGGTCACGGTGTTCCGCACAATCGGCAGTACACTGTACAGCGTGAGAGCGAGCAGGGAGGGCAGAAAGCCAAGCGCCGAAAACTGCGCGCCGGTCAGTGTCCTGGTCAGCACGGAAAAGAACAGCAGGATCGGATAGAAAAGCGCCAGCAGGGCGAGGCTCGGAATGGTCTGAATGACAGCCGCGGTACCCAGGATCATGGCGCCGGCGCGCCGCGAGGACAGCGCGGCGAGCGCCAGCGGAATGCTCAATGCGATGCCAAGCAGAAGTGCGCTCGCGCTCAACAGCACATGCGCTCCAAGATATTCCGGCAAATGAGCCAGCGCGTCCGCCAGGCGCGGATCAAGTCCGCCCATTACGCGCTTCCCGCCAGCCGGTGTACCTGTTCGGCCTGGCGCAACGGCATTTCCATCAGCCGGCGAACCGCAGGATGGTGTGCATCGCGAACCAGCTCGGGCGTGGCGCCATATTCGACGAGTTTTCCATTTTCCATCACCGCCAGACGATCGGCGAGAAGAATCGCCTCCATGATGTCGTGAGAGACCATGACCGTGGTCAGTCCCAAAGCCTCATGCAGCGCCCGGTAGTCGCGGGCGAGCGCATCGCGGGTGATCGGATCGACGGCTCCGAAAGGCTCGTCCAGCAGCACGATGCCGGGCCGGGCGGCAAGCGCGCGGGCAATTCCCACCCGCTGTGCCTGTCCACCCGAAAGCGTGGCCGGAGAGCGCGACTTCAGCGCCCGCGGCAGGCGCACCAGATCCAGCAGCTCATCCACGCGCGAAGCAATCGCAGTCTGTTTCCATTTGAGAAGACCGGGGGTGATGCCGATGTTTTCCGCCACCGTAAGATGAGGAAAGAGTCCGACGCCCTGAAAGACATAACCGATGCGGCGCCGCAGCAGCACCGGATCGACCGCCGCGACATTTTCGGCCTGAACCCGGACCTCGCCGCGCGAGGGTTCGATCAACCGGTTGATCAGTTTGAGAAGCGTTGTCTTGCCGGCCCCGGAGCTGCCGGTGAGCGCCACAAACGCGCCAGACGCGACGGACAGCGTGACGCCAGACAGCGCAAAGGCGCCATCCGTTCCGTAGCTTTTCCAGACGTCGCGGATTTCGATCGCAGGCGTCTGCCGGTCATCGGTCATGGCGTGATTATGGCAGCCGAAAGCTTTCGCAGCCAATGGTTCTCCGCCGTGAACATCCACCGTATAAGGCGATGAGAGGAGTGCAGCATTGACCGATGCAGAAACAGTTCCGGCTTCGATCGGCGGGACAAGGGTGCGCCGCCCGCCATCGCGTCAGGCGCGCTGGTTGGCGCCATATCTGCTCCTCACACCCGCGACCGTGCTGCTCGCCTTTACGCTGGCAGCACCCCTCGCACTGCTGGTGGGGTTCAGCCTCTTTACGCAACGCGGACTTGCCATCGACACAAACCTGACCCTGAACCAGTATGTCACCGTGTTCACCCGCCCGGCCTATGCCGTGGTTTTTGTCCGATCGCTCGCGATTTCGTTCATTGCCACGATCCTCGCCATCCTGCTGGCCTGGCCATTCGCCTGGTTCATCGCATTCCGCGCACGGGCAAAGTTCCTCTGGCTGCTGCTCGTCACCATTCCGTTCTGGACCAGCTATCTGCTGCGGATTTTCGCCTGGAAGGTCATCCTTGGCTATAACGGAGTAATCAATTCGGCGCTCACCACGCTGCATCTCATCTCCGAACCCCTGCGCTTTCTCCTCTACAATCCGCCCGCCGTGGTGATTGCGCTGGTGCACGGCTATGCCGCGTTTGCGATCCTGCCGATCTATGTCGCGCTGGAAAAAATCGATCCCTCACTGCTGGAGGCCGCGGCCGACCTCGGCGACGGTCCGCTTCGCCGCTTCCTGCGGGTAACTCTGCCGCTCTCGCTAACCGGCGTCATCTCGGCTTTTGTCCTGATTTTCGTTCCCACCGCCGGCGATTACGTCACGCCATCGCTGGTCGGCGGGCCAAACGGGCTGATGATTGCGAATCTCATTCAGGTCGAGTTCGGCCGGGTGGACAACTGGCCCCTGGGTGCGGCTCTTGCGGTCGCGGCCATGGCGTTTCTTGCAGCCGCCGCCGCGATCTGCACTGCGGGCGTGCGTTTTGCCGTGGCGCAGATCCGATGACCGCGCGAAAAACCTCGCGCGCACTCCCGGCATACGCGCTCCTGTATCTCGCCTTTCTCTACGGACCGATTCTGCTGCTGCCGCTCTTTTCCTTCAACAATTCCATCTTTGTCGCTTTCCCGCTCTCCGGCTTCACGACGCAATGGTACGCAGCCATGGCTGCGGATTCCGGCATGCGTTTCGCGCTCGCGAATTCACTGAAAATCGCCACGGCCGCATCCCTGGGCTCGACCATCATCGCCCTGCTCGCGGCGAGGGCGCTGGTCCGTGGTGTTCGCGGACGCGCATTCTTCGCCGGCTTTTCCAATCTGCCCCTGTTCATTCCGGACATCGTGCTTGGGATTTCGCTGCTCGTCCTCCTCACGCGCCTGACTCTTCCGCTTTCGCTCGTTACCGTTATTGTTGGCCACCTCATGCTCTGCCTGCCCTTTGCCCTGGGGGTGCTGATCGCCCGTCTTGAGGGCTTTGATTACAGCCTCGAAGAGGCGTCCAGGGATTTGGGCGAGAATGCCTGGATGACATTCTGGCGAGTCACTTTTCCACTTGTGCTCCCGGGTGTGATCGCGAGTCTGCTGCTGACGTTTCTGGTGTCCTTCGACGATTTTCTGATCGCCTTTTTTCTCTGCGGGACAGACACCACGCTGCCCGTTTACATCTGGGGCGAGCTGCGCTTTCCGTACAAACTGCCCGACGTGCTGGCGCTTGGGTCACTCATTCTCGCCTGCTCCACCGTCCTGATCGGGATCGCCGAACTGGCGCGGCGGCACGGATTGCAGGGCCGGCCGCTACCGGCGCCGGGAACGTGATGCCGGCCGAACTGCTCCGTATCGAGAACATCACCAAAGCCTTTCGCGGCATTGCTGCGGTGGATGACGTAAGCTTTTCGCTCTCCCGCGGCGAATTCTTTTCTTTGCTGGGCGCATCGGGTTGCGGGAAAACCACGCTGCTTCGTATTGCGCGCGGCTTTACCACGCCTGACACGGGCGCCATTTTCATCGACGGCGAAGAGATGACGGACCTCCCGCCGGAGCTGCTTCCCATCAACATGGTGTTACAGTCCTACGCGATATTCACGCATCTGAATGTGGCCGATAACATCGCCTATGGTCTGCGCACGGACGGTTTGCCGCGCGCGGAACGGGAGCGGAAGGTTGACGAGGCGCTCAGCCTCATCTCGCTTCCCGGATATGGAAAACGCCGCGCGCACGAACTTTCAGGCGGCGAGCGGCAGCGGGTGGCGCTGGCACGGGCGCTGGTCAAAAAGCCCAAACTGCTTCTGCTCGATGAGCCGCTCGGTGCGCTCGACAAACGCTTGCGCGAAACCATGCAGGTCGAACTGCGTCAGATCCAACGCGATTTGGGGATCAGTTTTCTCTTCGTCACGCATGACCAGGACGAAGCAATGGCGCTTTCCGACCGCATCGCCGTGATGGAAAGCGGCCGGGTGCTTCAGATCGCCGATCCGCACACGCTTTATGAGACGCCAGGCTCGCGAGCGGTCGCGGGATTTGTCGGCAGCATGAATTTCTTCGCGGCGCGGGTAATCGCGAAACACGGAAACAAGCTGCTGGTC
>JANWHR010000264.1 GCA_025450355.1 Micropepsaceae bacterium | reverse complement strand
CCGATCTACGTCACCTCTTCCCCGGAAGCCGACGAAGTGAGCGATGCTAAGGCGATACTAGCGGCGTCGCCCGCCCTTTCAAAGATCCAGTACGTACCGCAATTCGGCGTGCATGGCGCCTCAACGCTGATCGAGGCGCAGGATCCGAAAGGGGCGGCCGAGAACTGGAAGCACGCGCTCGAATTCCTGAAGGCGTTGCCGGCAGCGCGCTCCTGATCTGATTCTGGGGAGGAAACAATGCACAAGGGGTCCGCAGCCAGCCGGTTCGCAATTTCAGCTTTCCTGTTGCCTGGCCTTTTGTTCAGTTATTCGACCCTCGCCAACGCTGAGGAGAAACGGGCCAACGGTATCGGATCGATGGGGCCGGCGCCCAGGGCACAATGCGGCCCTTCGGATCGCACGGAGCACGGCTTGCAGGGCCAGACAACTGCGGAGGAACGCGCGAGCGGCGATTCGGAGCGCGGCTACAATTGCAATCTCGAGCTCGCCGGCCAGTTCCGGGGAGAGGGCGCCTTCTCGCAGGACGGACCATCATATTTTGATCACTGCGCCTACATGGCAACGGAAAACAACCCGCGGCAGGCGCACCGCGGTATCGTGGTCATCGATGTTTCAAATCCGGCGAATCCCCGGGCGACTGCGTATCTCACCGACACTCCAGCGGCACTCAGCCCGCACGAAAACAACAAGGTGAATGAAAGGCGCGGGTTGCTTGGGCTGGCGCAGAGTAACGGACCGAATTTCGCGGTCTATGACCTGAACGGGGATTGCGCCCACCCGAAGCTTGCGTCCAGCATTACCGTGCCCAATGGCCATGGCCACATGGGCGGCTGGGCCGAGGATGGAAACACCTACTACATTGGCCAGCAGTTTCGCGGCACGGGCGGCATCCTGCCGGTTATCGATGTGACCAATCCGTACAATGCCAGATGGATGCTCAACTGGACGTTCCGCGGTGATGGCCGGCCGCACGACGTCAGCACAAACAATGACGGCACACGTTTGTACGCGGGGCAGCCGGGCAATTTCGGGGTTCCGCCGAACAATTCTTCCGTCGGACCGGATGGGCTGGTGATCCTGGACGTGGGCGACATTCAGTTGCGCCGCCCCAATCCGAAGATCCGGATTGTCAGCAAGCTGTTCTGGAAGGATCAGGGGCAAGTCGAACAGATGCTTCCCTTCTCGTCCCATGGGCGCTCATATCTGATCAGTACCGACGAATCGGGCGGACAAGCCGGCGTTGGCCGTCTGGCGGCGGCGTGCGCGCGGGGCGCGTCGCCTTACGGCTATTCAAACGTCATCGACATCACCGACGAGACGAAGCCAAGAATCGTCTCGAAGATCATGCTGGAGGTGCATGATCCGAAGAACTGCACGAAATTCCTTGCCGAGCCGCCCGAGGTTGGCGGCGGACCGCTCGACTACTCCACGGAAAGATGCGCTGTGGACCGTGCGCTAAATCCGACCATGGCCGCTTGCGGTTCCAGAGGTGCGGGAACGCGCGTGTACGACATCCGCGATCCTCTCCACCCTGCAGAGATCGCGTACTGGAAAGGTCCGGCGCCGCGAAAGGCTTTTCTTCCCGGATCCGGCAGCTGGTCACCGGGCGTCGATCGAACCGTCGAAAAGCAGGCTGGTTTGGCGCGCTTTGTCAAAGTCTCTGCCACGGGCGGGAAGGGGCAACAGTTGAATCTCTGGATCGTTGGCGATGCCGGCGGTTTTCAGGTTTTGCGCTTTACCGGCTGGTATTTGCAGACGCAGCACGGCAAGGCGATCATCGCCGAAGCCGTAGCCGAATAGACCGGCTGTCCCCCCGCGCGTTTATTCCTCTCGCATTAAAAATCCGGCTTGTCCGCAACCGGCAGGGCCGCCTGCCGCGCCAATTCATTCGGGTTTTCAGCACACACATCTTCCGGAAACTCGGTTGGCGTCCCTTCACCGACTCCGGGGCGATAGATGATGGTCGATGACCATGGCGTGGTGAAGGCGCCTTCATCCTCGACCGTGAAGTCGAGCTGCAGGTTCTTGCCCCTGGAGTTCAGGTCGGGGAGCACTCCGGAGTCATTCCTGAGGGTGGTCGCATTTTCTTTCGCGCCGCGTTCCAATATACGGTTCGCGTCTTCGTAGCCGATGAGCCGATAGCGTTCGACCAGGTGCAGTTTGTCCGTGTGCGGAGTGCCGAATTGATCGACCATGGTGTAGGGGCCCGTCCTGATGCCGACGGTATCGATCACCAGCGTGTCGCCTTCGAAATGGCCGACAGAATCGCCAAACCAGGCCGGCGTCAATTTCGCGGGGTGAGCCTGATTCAGGCGCACCTGGCGGAATTCATGATCGAAGGCATACAGGATGGTGATGCTGTTCCGCTGCTGGAGCAGCTCCATGCCGAGGTTATAAAATGCGAAGGGCACTCCGCTGGGCCTGCACTGATTGATCGGATTGAGAGCCGGGCCGTCGTTCAACTCTTTTTCGGCGTGCGCCTTCACGACTTCCGCCGCCCAGGGCTGTAAAATCGGCGCAGTGTAATCGCCAACCCGGCGGCCGCCCGCGCTGACAATGGGGGCATTCTCGGGATCGATGTCCCGGCCATAAATATCGACCGCGGCCCTCTGGCGCGCCTTGTTCAATACGGGGCCCGGTCCCGATGCCGGCGGTGGGAAGCCGGGACCAAGCGTATTGGCCCACAGCCTCGACAGGTCCGGGACAGATGCGGCGCTTTGCGCGGCGGTGCTCGTTGCCGCCATAGCCACCAACGCCGATAAAAGGAAATTCCCGTACCGCATGTTCATGCGAATTTCCCGTCAGGTTTGTTCAGACCGGGCGGCGTGTACCCTGGTTTCCCGTCCACGAAAAATCGCCGGTACCCGAACCGAAATCAGCGTTGCGCGAAGGCAATCATAATGAGACCAGCGACGGCAATCGTCCCGCCGTAATAGACCCACACTAATTCATTGATCATGAAGCTGCTAGCGGGCCACCGTACATATCCCAGCCCCTGTCCCACGAAGAGCAGGCCGGCCGCCAATGCGGCCAAGCCAACCAACGTGAGTATCCCTTTCATGACCGGACCAATTCTCGTTGCCGCCGCAGTTGACTATAGTAGGCAGGGTTTCGCCCAGGGAGAATGTTATGAAAAGCGGATTTTGCGCGGCAGCCGTCATCGGGGCAAGCGTTACGGTATTGGCGTTGTCCGGAGCGGCTCAGAACGAGCCCGCCGGGGGTCCGAACAAAATCCTCAAAGTCGCAAAGGCCGGCGGCGATGGCGGTTTCGACTACATCTTTGCTGATGTGGACGCGCGCCGCCTGTACACGCCGCGCAGTGGCGCCATGGGCCATCTGGCAGTTTGGAATCTCGACACGCTTGAACCCGTTGGCGACATTGCAGGCGTACGTTCCGGCGGCGCTGTGGTTGATCCCAAATCCCATCACGGCTTTTCCACCACCAAGCCCCTCACCATGTGGGATTCCGGGACGCTACAGGTGCTCAAGACCATTACCGTGAATGGACGCCCGGACGGTATCATGTTTGATCCTTATACAGAGCGGGTTTGGGTTCTGAGCCATGAGCAGCCCTATGCCACCATCGTTGATGCGAAGGATGGTACGGTGGTGAAGACTCTGGATGTCGGCGGAGAGCCGGAACAGGCAGTAAGCGACGGCAAAGGCACGATCTATATCAACATTTCGGATAAGGCCAATATCGCGGTCATCGACGCAAAAGCGATGACCGTAAAGGCGCATTACGACGTCAGCTCGCAAGGGCAACGCGGAAGCGGGTTGGCGCTGGACGACAAGAATCATGTGCTCTTTGCCTATTACCGCGGGCCATCGCCCAAGGTGATCATTGTGAACGCGGAAAACGGCAACATCATCACGACCCTGCCGACCGGAGTGAACGTGGATACGGTGGCGTTCAATCCGGCCACAATGGAAGCGATCAGTGCGGAAAACGGTGGCACGATGACTTTCATAAAGGAGAACAGCCCGACGAATTTCACTGTCGAGCAGACATTGCCAACCATGCCGGTTGCAAAGACTCTGGCACTCGATACAAAAACCGGTCACGTCCTGACGATGTCGGCCGAGTTTGCACCGGCGCCGCCGGGTGCACCGCCGGGACGGGCCGGGCGCCCCGCACGCGGCCCCATGGTGCCGGGCTCATTCACCATTCTGATGGTGGGGCGCTAGTTAACCCACGGTTGGGCATGGTCAATCCGTGAGATTCTTTTCGCCGCCTGGATCGCTTCGGGGGGGTGGGCCTCCTTCTCCCGCGTTGCTCCGCAGGCTTGCAGGTGACCGGTAAACCAATGGAACCCGGCTGGTGATTGGACGTTCTGCAACGGGACTTTTTCCGTGAAACCCCATTTTTGGAGGGATTTGCCATGAGATTTTCTTCTGTGTACGCCATTTTTGGCGCTGTTTTGTTGGCATGGACTTTCGCGGGACCGGCATCGGCGGCGCCGTCGGCCGTGCGCGATGCGACCTATACGGCAGATGAGATTGTTCAAAAGGGCGCGGAGTTCTTTGGCGTCACGACCGAAACCATGGCCAAAGCCGTCGAACAGGTGTTCGCGAAATACGGCCAACCCAACGCCTATATTGCGGGAAGCGAGGGATCGGGCGCAGTGGTCGTCGGCCTTCGCTATGGCGAGGGAAATCTTTACATGAAACGGAATGGTACGCCTGAAAAGGTTTACTGGCAGGGGCCGTCCATCGGGTTCGATTACGGAGCCAATGCATCGAAAGTATTCACCCTGGTGTACAACCTGCCTGCCCCGGCCGCGATCTATGAGCGATTCCCCGGCGTCGAGGGCAGCGCCTATTTCGTTGCCGGCATCGGCGTGAATTATCAGCAAAACGGCAAAGTAACCCTTGTTCCCATGCGTACAGGCGTTGGCCTGCGCGCGGGCGTCAACGCCGGCTATTTGTCCTACTCAAAAGAGCGGAGCATCAGTCCGTTCTGACCGGTGTGGAAGGGCTGCCCACGCCAGGAACCACTGATCGTCTGAGCAAACCACGGCGCCTGCGGTGCGGATAAGCGCGCACCGCGGGTGTCGTTGTTTTTGACCTGCATCTCTGGTTGCATCGGCAGCGACCATTGGCGCCCTGGCTTTGCGGGACTGGATAAGGGCGCTAGTAAATCGCGGAGCGGCCGGGGACGGCTGCAGCAGGAGGCGTGGAAATGCGGAAAATCCGGACTCTCGCGGGGGCGTGCGCGGCGACGCTCGCGGGTTCGTTGTTTGCCTTTGCACAGCAGGGTTCGCCCGAACACCCGATGACGTTTTTCATCACCAGTGAAGGAATCGGCGACGGCGGGAATTTTGGCGGCGTTGCTGGCGCCGATGCGCATTGCCAGCTGTTGGCCAGCCGTGTGGGCGCGGGCAACAAAACCTGGCACGCTTATCTGAGCACGCAGGAGCGTCCCGGCCAACCCGCGATCAACGCGCGCGACCGCATCGGTACCGGTCCCTGGTACAACGCCTGGGGCGTCATGATCGCGCAGGATCTGGCGCATCTGCACGGCGACACGCCGGAACTGGCACGACTCGGCAACAATCTCACCAAGCTGACCAATCTGACGGAAAAGGGACAGATCGTTTACGGCCTGGGGGATTTCCCGGACCCGCGGGACAACACCATCGCCTATGTCACGAGCACGCCCTACAGCAACCGGCACGAAGTCATCACCGGCTCGAAACCGGACGGCCGCGCCTTTACCGGCACGAATGTCGATTACACGTGCAACAATTATACCAGCAACGCGTCCGGTACGAGCGGCCAGGTGGTGAGGCGCAACGGCATCGGACCGGCCGTGCAGGTCGGGATGTCGGATAGCAATGGCGGCGGCAACGGGTCGTGGAATTCGGCACATTCCACCGGCGGCTGTTCGCAGGCCGATATCGTGCGCACGCATGGACAGGGAAAGTTCTATTGCTTTGCCATCAATTGAGCCGTTGCGGAGAATTGTGATGAAAAAGATTGTCTCCATCGTTGGGAGCGTGGTGCTTCCCCTGATGGCGGGCTCGCTATTCGCTTACGCGCAGGGAGCTGCTCCCGTGCGGCAGCTGCCGCCGCCGCGTCAACCAATGAGCTTCTTTGTCACCAGCGCCGGCATGGGCATGGGCGGCGATCTGGGCGGCCTCGCCGGCGCGGATGCGCATTGCCAGGAACTGGCGACGGCGGCGGGTTCGACGAAAACCTGGCACGCTTACCTGAGCACGCAGGCGCGGCCCGGTCAGCCAGCGGTCAATGCCCGCGACCGTATCGGTTCCGGCCCCTGGTACAATGCCAAGGGCGCGATCATTTCCGCCGATCAGAACGAATTGCACGGCGACACGCTGGAGGCGGCGCAGCAACACAACGGCTTGTGGAAGCTGTCGATCCTGAATGAGAAGGGGCAAATGATCCGTGGCGAGGCTGAAAACGGCAATGTCCATGATATCATCACGGGCTCGACCACGAATGGCCGCGCGTTCACGGACAATGCCGATCATACCTGCAACAACTGGACCAGCAGTACGGCAGGGACCGTCCGGGTCGGACATTCCGACCGCATCGGTGGCGGCAACAGTTCGTGGAATTCGTCGGAAGAGGTTCGGGGTTGCAGCCAGCAGGCATTTGCCCAGGCCCATGGCGCCGGACTGTTCTACTGCTTCGCGGCCAACTGACCGGGCTGCAAACCAGCCGCGGCCCGCTCGCCTGGCGTAGAATTGCTGCCGCCTCTCAGAAATCCGGCACCGTCGCTGTCGGCACCTGCGCGTCCTCTTCGGTGCCGTATTTGTGCGGATTCTCGGCGCAGACATTTTCCAGCCATTGGTCCTGGGTCATGTGCCGGTAGGTCACGGTCGCCGACCATGGCGTGGTGAACACATTCCGATCGTCAACCGTAAACAGAAGCTGCAACACCCTGCCACGGTAATCGGGATCGAACCCTTGCTGGTTGCGCCCGTTCTCCTTCGCGTCACGCGCATATCCTTCCTGCGCGTCCTGGTAACTGATCAGGCGGTAGCGTTCGGTCACGTGCAGAGCCGGGCTTTGCGGTGTGCCAAACCAGTCCACCATTGCGAACGGCCCGGCCTTGATGCCGACGGTGTCGATGACCAGCGTGTCGCCTTCATAGTGCCCGACCGAATCTCCGTACCAGGACGGAGTGATCGTTGCCGGGTGTTGCGCATTCATGCGCACGTGCCGGACCTGATGATCCACGAGATAGTGAATGGTGATGTGGTCGCCCTGTTGGAACATCTCCATTCCGGCGGTAGGCAGAACGAAAGGCACTCCATTCGGCCAGCATTGATTACGCGGAGTGTGATAGCCGTAATGGGCCAGCGACTCTTCGCCGAGCTTCTTCACAATGGCTGCGGCTTCCGGCTTCAGAATCGGATTGTGATAATCGCCGACCAATTGCAACTGGTTGCTGCGGCCGTTGCGGCGCGACAGATTGACCAGCGAGGTGGGGCCAGAGGCCAAGGGCTCCATGCCGGGAAGAGACGGATGAGCCCACATGCCGGAAAAATCCGGAACGGTTGCAGGCGCCGCCTGGCCCCATTCGGGAATCGCCGCTCCCGCCAACAAGCACGCCATTAGAAGCTTTTGCCGCAACCCGGTCATTGCCTGCCTCCGCCGCCGCACGACACCCCAATCTAAACTTTTACCTTGTGCGACCGCTACAGGGCTTACCCCTCGGCTTCCCTTTTCCGGCGCAGCTGTCAAAATCCCGAAGTGAAACCGGCCGTCGTGGAGGTACGCGATGAAAATCCTGTTCGCAGTCGTCACCGTACTGGCCGCGGCGATTGTTGGCCCGGCGTTTGGTGCCGGGATCACGGTCCTGGGTTCACCTGGTTTTCGCGTGGCCTATAACGCATTGTTGCCCGGCTTTGAGAAAGCGACCGGCAACAGGGTCACGACGAATTGGGGCGGCGTGACCGAGGTCGCCCGGCGCGTCGCCAATGGCGAAACCGCGGATATCATCATCCTTCCCGTCGCCCAGATCGATGATCTGATCGCGCGCGGCAAGCTGGTGATGGCAACGCGCGTCGTGGTCGCCAGCTCTGGTGTCGGCGTGGCGGTCAGAAGAGGGGCGCCGAAGATCGATCTCAGTTCGGGCGATGCCGTGCGCGCGGCGCTGCTCGCCGCGAATTCCGTCGCTTATTCGACGGGCCCGAGTGGGGCGCATATGGCCGGTCTGATCCGGCAATGGGGAATCGCCGATCAGCTCAAAGGAAAAATCGTAATCGCGCCCGCCGATACGCCGGTGGGCGTTGTCGTCGCGCGCGGCGGCGCCGATGTCGGCTTTCAGCAGGTGAGCGAACTTATCCACGTCGAGGGCGTCGATTATCTGGGGCCGCTGCCGGCCGATATTCAGGAGACCACCGTCTTCGCCGCGGCAGTTCACAGGAATGCGAGATCGCCCGATGCGGCGCGGGACTTGATCAGATTTTTGTCTGCACCCGATGCGGCGCCGGTGATCAGAAAAGCCGGAATGGATCCCGGTTAACCGGCATGGCAGCGGGAGAGGAACGCCTGTAAATTGCGATAGATCGTGTTTCGCATGACATGGAGGAAAACAGATGAACCGGACGATGCTGTTTGCGGGGCTGACCTCGTTGGCGCTGCTTCCGGGTGCGATTTCGGCGCAGCAGGCGCCCAATCCGCCGCCCGATCAGGTGAACGACCCGACCGGCACGCCGCCGGGCGTGATGCCCATGAAAAATCACAACTCGGTGGGTTTTCCGGCTCCGAACAGGGTTGACGGCCAGCCGATCGAAACCCGGCCGCCGGAACTGGAAGGGGACCATCCGGTCTTTCCGGGCCAGACGCGCGCGCCCTATCACGCCAGCGTCCCCTACAATGTGACGACCTTAAGCGAAAAGCTGCAGGCCCCGTGGAGCTTTCAGTTCCTGCCCGGTGGCGCGATTCTTATTACCGAGAAAATTGGCACGATGCGCATCCGCGAGACGAATGGATCGCTTTCGGAGCCGCTGACCGGGGTGCCAAAGGTGCTCGCTGTCGGGCAGGTGGGACTGCTTGACGTCGCGCTCGATCCGCAGTTCCCGTCCAATCACCGGCTCTTCTTCACCTATAGCGAGCCCGTGGGCGAAACCTACAGCAATATTGTGGTGGCCGCGGCAGAGCTGGACGGTCATGCGCTCAAGGACGTACGGGTGATCTTTCGCGCCAAACCCGCTTTGCCTGCGCGGGCGCTGTCCTCGAACCAGGGCGGCCGCATCGCCATCGACCGCGCCGGAAATCTGTTCGTGATCATCGGCGACCGCTCGAAATCCCCGCCCTGGGACATGGCGCAGCGAATGGATGCCGATCTGGGCAAGATGATTCACATCACGCCAAACGGAGATCCCGCGCCCAACAACCCGTTCCTCGGAAAGACCGGCGTGCTGCCGGAGATCTGGTCCATCGGACATCGCAGCGAGGAGGGCCTGACCATTGATCCTGCCACAGGGCGGTTGTGGGAAGTAGAAGACGGACCGCGTGGCGGTGATGAGCTGAATACCCCGGAAGCCGGCAAGAATTACGGCTGGCCGGTGATCGTGCACGGCATCGATTATCCGGGCGAAACCATCGACGGAGGAATCGTCGAGAAGGCGGGCATGGAGCAGCCGCACTATTATTGGGACCCGGTGATCGCTCCTTCGGGCCTTGCCTTCTATGACGGCAATCTGTTTCCACAATGGAAAGGCAACGTGCTCGTCGGCGCTTTGCGCGGGCAGATGCTGGACCGGCTCGTGCTCAACGGCGACAAGGTTGTCGCCGAGGAGCCGCTGCTGGTGGATCTCCATTCGCGCATCCGCGATGTGCGTGTCGGGCCGGACGGGGCGGTGTATGTGCTGACCGACAGTGCCACCGATGGGAAGCTCCTGAAGCTGACGCCGAAATAATTCTGCTCCCGCGTAAACGGGGAAGATATCCGCATGATCACACGGCGACCCTGGTTCGGCCCGAAGCGACACTTTGGATGGGGCTGGTCTCCTGCCTCATGGCAGGGATGGGTTGTGACCGCGGCCTTCCTTGTTTGTATCGTCGGCTGCCAGTACTATTTCAAACGGCCTTGGCCCAGTGGGGCGAGTGCCATCGCGTGCCTTGTGATTTTCCTTGGCGTTGTGATGCTGACGGGCACGAAGCCCGGTGGCCCAAATTCAAAATGAATTCCGTGCCGGTTGAATTTTGCGCGGTCGCCTGGGCCTTCGCCATGGATGCATCAACCGCTGTCCGCTGGCTTGCCGGATTCCGCTTTACCGCCAGCTCAATGTGAAGCTACGCAATCCGGATGAACGATGCTGCCGATTTGCGATTATCCGTGGGGGAGAAGGGCAGGCTGCCACGCATAGGCGGTATGGCGACCATGCCATCGAGGGCTCATTTGCTTGGGACCGTTCTCGCGAGCATTCTGCCGCAACTCGATCGACTCTTCATTTTTTTCGACAAGTACAAAGAAGTCTCGCATGCCTTCACGACTCATCCAAAAATCGTTGCTCTGACACCCGCGCGCTTTGGCGAGCTTGCCGGCGCCGGCAAATTTCTAGGGCTCCAGCGGCACGAAGACCCCTGTCTCTATTACTGCTTTGATGATGATATTCTGTACCCTTCTGATTATGTCGAAGTCCTGACCCGCGCACTTTACCGGCACCGGCTGCGGGCGATCGCCGGCTTTCATGCCGCCATCCTGAAGCGCCCCTATCGTTCCTACATTCGCGACCGTACCATTCTGCACTTCAGAAGCCCGTGTGAAACCGACTGTTTTGCCGATCTGCTCGGTACGGGAACACTTGCGTTCTACAGCGGCACCTTGCGCTTTGATCCGAAAAGCTGGCCCTCCGGGAACATGTGCGACCTGATGGTGGCCATCGAGGCTGCACGACAATCGGTGCCGCGAGTCGCGATTCGCCGGCCACTGAATTACCTGCTGCCCCTCGAAGAAGCCCAAAGCGACAGTGTCTTCGAGGGCATCAAGCGTGACGATTCCCACCAGAGCGAAATCATGCGCGAGGCGCTCAAATCCTGTCGCCTGAGCTGGCATGATTCGCCGGCCGAAGAATTTGGATCTGAGTACCAAAAGCGGCGGGCGATCGTTATCGACACGACACACGGAGTTGCGCCAGGTGCAAATTCCAGTCTCTTTGTCCATCGGAATCTTCTCGACAGGGACCGGTTTGCAACGTACCTGCGCGGGCGCAAACCGGCCTACGTATCGCTCGCCGCCTGCCTGGAAGGTGAAGGCGACGCATTGACGATCGACGATTCGACAGTTGCCGCCGCCGATGCGGCGCGTCTGGCCCGCGAGAACGGACACGCGGTTACGTTGTTCGTCAATGGCTACAATATCGCGTTTGGGAAGTGCTATCCCCTGGCACGGCTCGACGCCGCTCTCGATGCCCGGCGGGTTGACAACATCAGTTATGATGGAAGCGTTTACGGCCTCCGGTTGACCAGTCAGGCGCGCGAGTTTCGGGCGCAGGTAAAGGAACGTTTGCTTCGCTTGAGGTCTGAACAGGAGCGGGAGGACCTTGTCAGCGACATAGGCCGGCTGCTTGGGCTTGAAGAAATTATTGTTCCGGCGTTTCTGCAGCCGATCCGGAACAGCGAATTGATCGAACTCGCAAACTGCGACGTGGATATTCAGAACCACGGTTGGACACACATGACGGCCGGAATGGTGCCGGCCGATGAATACGCCGGGAACATCCGGCGAGGCCGGCAGTGGCTGAACGAGACATGCGGCGCGCGAGCCGACCTGTTTGCGGTGCCGAATGGGGCCTGTCTGCCTCCGTGGCATGCATCGGAAGAATATAGTGCCTGGTTACTGCTGGATGGATGCCGGCCGCCAGGTATGCTGGCGCCCGCATTGTACAACCGGAGGACGCTGACCGAAGACCTGATGCGAACATCATGAGCGGCGGCGGCTTGCGCCGGGCGACACGCGGCAGGAAAATGCCGGCAACGGCTTAGGACGAGGCGTCCCCATGCACAGGATCTCAATCCCGCAGCAAATTGTCGATGATGTCGTGCGACGCCGCGGGCGGGAGCATGTCTTCGAGGAGTTCGATCCCGCCAGAACCGCGCTGCTGGTGGTCGATATGCAGAACGGATTTATGCAGGAGGAAGTTGGTCACGCGGTTTGTCCCATGGCGCGTGACATTGTGCCCAACATCAACCGGCTCTCGGACGCGCTGCGGCGGGCTGGGGGGATCGTGGTCTGGATTCAGAATGCGGCGACGGAAGAAACGCAGCAGAGCTGGTCCGTTCTTGTCGAGATGGATGGTCCCCAAGGCACGGCCAAACGCCTTTCCTCCATGTCGCCGGGCTCCAAAGGCTATGAATTGTGGGCGGGATTTGCGCCGGCGAGCGGGGACCTCTTCATTCAGAAAACCCGCTTTTCGGCTTTCATACAGGGGGCGTCGAGTCTGGAAGCGGAGTTGCGGGCGCGCGGTATCGACACCGTGATTGTGACCGGCACGGTGACGAACATCTGCTGTGAGTCCACGGCGCGCGACGCCATGATGCGCAATTTCCGCACCATTATGGTGACGGATGCGAACGCCGCCATGAGCGACGAAATGCACAATGCATCCCTGATCGCGTTTTACGTGCGATTTGGCGATATCATGTCAACGGATCATCTGGCCGGGCTGATTGCGCGAAACAGCGACCGGCGCGCGGCTGCGGAGTGAGCCAGTGCGCCCGTGCTGGAGGACGCAGAAGCCTCTTTGGCGCGCGGACGCGCGCCCGCTGGGTGGCCGGGTCGAGCCGGGCCATGACACGGGGGTGTTATTCCGGGCGTTCCGTGGTCGGATCAATTGTCT
>JANWHR010000263.1 GCA_025450355.1 Micropepsaceae bacterium | reverse complement strand
TGGGTGAGTATTTGGACGCCTCGTCCGATGCACATGGTTTTCTGTATGACGGCACGAATTACTGGACCATCGACGATCCGGCCGGCGTATACGCGACTGAGATTTTCGGAATCAACGATGCGGCGCAAATCACCGGCGACTACGTCGACGGCAATGGAAACGTCAATGGATTCATCGGCAATCCGGTGCCCGGACCGGGAACACTCCCCCTGCTGCTGAGCGGTCTTCCAGTCATCGTCGCGCTCCGCTCCCGGCGCCGCAAACGGCGCGCGTAACCCTTAGAGGCGAGTGGAGAGGAGCGAGAAAGAAGTTGCGGGCCGGAAGCCCGCGGTCCCTGGACCGCGGCCATCCTGGCCGCTTCTTTCTCGTGCTTCCTCAGTATGGGGCGTAGGATTTTTCCTCGACCAGCGCCGATCCGGAGAGCTGATTGATTTGACGCTTCAACCGGGAGCGCTCATCGTTGTTGCGGTAAACCGAGCGCGCGAGCTCGACAAAGCGGGCGCCAAAATCGCGCCGCCGCTCGCATTCGCGGATTTCGTCTTCGATCTCCCACAGGCTTTCGTTCACCTGTTTCAGTGCGCGCGTGACATCCGCGATGCCGGCGTCATTCGGGACATGCGCGTCCCTCACCTGACTGAGCAGCCGTAGTTCGGCGTGGATGTTTTCCAGTTTCGCCTTATCGCCGATCCGCTCCGACTTGATCTCCAGAATTGTGATCTTGTCGATCAGTTCGCCAACTGCGATGGGCACCAGCAGGGACCCTGCGGTCAAATTGGACTGCACAACCTGCATGTTTTTGAACTCGCAGAAAGGGTGACTTTGATGAGAAGCGAGAAAATAGAAGCGAGAAACGAGAGAGCACCGGCTTGGCCCGGTCAGCCGCTCTCTCGCTCCTCGCTTCTCGCTCTTCGCTCTTCTACTTCGCCAATGCCTGCTGGCCGACGCGCTCCGGATGCAGCGTCAGCTTTTGCACACGCCAGTTCAGGATTTCACCCACATAAAGCGTGTTTTCGGACGGGCAGGCAATTTCGTGAATCCAGCCGAACTTGCCCGGTGCGCGTCCGCCGCTGCCCAGCATACCCAGCAGCTTGCCGTCCAGCGTCAGTTTGTAAATCCGCCCCGGAAATGCATCGGCGCTGTACAGGATCTGGTTCGGACCTCTGGTAATGCAGATCGCCCAGGGCGAACCCGGCGCCTGCGTCAGGGCCGTGCCATAACCGCCCGCATCCGTCGCGGTTGGCGTGTTGCCGATGACGGCCTTGGCGCCCGGAGGCGCCGCGACATCGATCTTGATGACGCGCTCCAGCCTGCCATTCTGATCAAACACCTGGATGCGGCCATTGCCGCGGTCCGCCTCGTAAATGTTGCCCTGCGCGTCCGCCGCAATCGAATGCGGTGTGTTCATCTTGCCGGGCTCGGACCCCCGGTCACCCCACTGCATGATCCAGTTGCCATCTTTGTCGTATTTCGCGATGCGAGAATTGATGTAGCCGTCGCTGACGTAGATATTGCCCTGCGGGTCCCACGTCATATCGGTGACCTGGCGGAACATGCCGTCGATCGCCTTCAGCGGCGGATTGGGATGTTCCAGCGGATGCGCGTTTTCGTCGGACGCTTCCGCCTTGCGGCCCAGAGTCATCAGCACCCGTCCCTGCGGGTTGAACTTGACGACCATGTCCGAGCCTTTGTCGGCGATCCAGATGTTATCCTGGGCATCGATGCGAACCGTATGGGCGAAGGAAAAGGCATAAAGCCCTTTGCCGATTTCGCGCAGATAATTGCCGTTCTGGTCGAATTCGAGCAGTTGCGCCGCACGCGCCCCATAGGCCGGCCCTTCCACATTTCCGCGATGGAAGACGAAGATGTGGCCCTGTGAATTCACCGCAACGCCGGACGCTTCGCCGAGATACATCCCGTCGGGCAGTCTCAGCGCGTTTTCCGCGTCATAGGGAATCTGTGGCGGATTTTCGGCGGCCATGGCAGCGGGGGCCGCGGCAAGCAACAACATTGCAATCAGTCCATATTTCATCGAGCCCTCCGTGTGCTCATCGTGCCGCGTTTCACGGCTTGTGTTTAACCATAAGGCGGCGCGGCGGGAATCACAATTCAGCGGCGCAGTGCCGCAAAGCCCGGAAAGATCGCCTCATCCCCAAGTTGCTCCTCAATCCGCAGGAGCTGATTGTATTTCGCAAGCCGGTCCGAACGCGACAGCGACCCGGTCTTGATCTGGCCGCTTCCCACCGCCACCGCGAGATCGGCGATGGTGGTGTCCTCCGTCTCGCGGGAACGGTGCGACAGGACCGAGCGGTAGCCAGCCCGGTGGGCGGTTTCCACCGCATCCAGTGTTTCGGTCAGGGTGCCGATCTGATTGGGCTTGACCAGAATGGCATTGGCCACCCCCTGGGCGATCCCCTGCTTCAGCCGCGCCGTGCTGGTGACAAACAGATCATCGCCAACCAGCTGAATCCTGCTCCCCAGCGCCGAGGTCAGTGCAGCCCAGCCCCGCCAGTCGTCTTCGGCCATGCCGTCCTCGATCGAGACAATGGGAAAGCGCGCGCACAGATCGGTGTAGAATTCGACCATCGCGGGCGGGTCAAGGATCTTGCCCTCGCCCTCGACCACATAGCGGCCATTGTCGAAGAATTCCGTCGATGCCGGATCGAGCGCGAGCGCGATCTGATCCCCGGGCCGGTAACCCGCCTTTTCGATGGCGCGCATGATGAGGGAAAGGGCTTCTTCGGCGCTCTTCACCTGCGGTGCAAACCCGCCTTCGTCGCCTACATTGGTGTTGAGACCCGCATCCGACAGTTGCTTCTTCAGCGCGTGAAACACTTCGGCACCGGCGCGCAACGATTCGGAAAAGCGATCGAACCCGCCGGGAACAATCATGAATTCCTGAAAATCAAGCACATTGTCGGCATGGACGCCGCCATTGAGTACATTCATCAGCGGCACCGGCAGCACGCGCGCCGTGAGGCCCCCGATGTAGCGGTACAGGGGTAGTCCCGACGCACTCGCCGCCGCTTTGGCCACCGCCAAAGAGACGCCCAGAATGGCATTCGCGCCAAGCCGGCTCTTGTTTGACGTACCATCCAGCGAACAGAGCTTCGCGTCGATGCGCGCCTGCTCCTCCGCCGCCATGCCGCCGATGGCGTCGAAAATCTCGCCCCACACCGCATCAACCGCTTTGGATACGCCTTTGCCACCGTAGCGCGCGTCGCCGTCACGCAGTTCATGGGCTTCATGCGCGCCAGTGGACGCCCCCGACGGAACGGCGGCGCGGCCCATCACGCCGTTCTCCAGCCGCACATCGACTTCGACCGTGGGATTGCCCCGGCTGTCGAGAATTTCCCGCGCCACAATTTCAGTAATCGCCGTCATTTGTTGCCCCTGGGCTTCCCGCCGAACCGCATAACGCAAAGGCGGGTGAGGGGGGAAGCTTCTGTATCGGTTTGTCAAGCCGTTCAAGCCCGCCTGACCCTTGCATCCGGGCAAAGGTCCATCCATGCATCCGGCGGAAAGGTCCAGAGCTGTACATGAGTTTGAGCGAGGCACTGGCGTGGGTGCGCACGGTGCGGCGATCCGCGGGCGCCGACGCCAAACGGGCCATCATTGCGCGGGGACTGCGCGCGGCGGCCGACGGTTACATCAGCATCGTGCTTCCGGCGTGGCTGCTGATGCTGGGGCGCAGTCCGTTCGAGATTGGCGCGCTGATGACCGCGACGCTTCTGGGCTCGGCAGCTCTCACGCTCAGCGCCGGCTGGATTACGGGACGGTTTGGCGAGCGGCGCGCCCTGATCGGCGCGTCGGTCCTGATGATCGCGACGGGCGTTGGCTTCGCGCAAGTCACCGCGTTCTGGCCGCTGCTGATCATCGCCTTCGTGGGGACGCTCAACCCATCTTCCGGCGATGTCAGCATATTTCTGCCGCTGGAACAGTCGTTGCTGGCGCGGTCGGCCGGAGACAGGGACCGAACACTGATGTTTGCATTCTACAGCGTCTCGGCATCGATCATGGGCGCGCTCGGGACGCTGATGGCGCGCGCCCCCGACGTTGCGGCGCGGTTTTCCATTGACCGGCTGCAGGCGATGCGCGGCCTGTTCTGGCTCTATGCGGCGATCGGCGCCGCGGCAGCGCTGATTTACAGCACGGTTGCGGAGACGCATGGCCGCGGATCGCGTCCCCTGCCGTCGCGGCTTGGACCGTCGCGCGCCATGGTCTATCGGCTGACCGCGCTGTTCTCTGTGGATTCATTTGGCGGCGGTTTTATGGTGCAGTCGATCCTGGCGCTATGGCTGTTCGAGCGATTTCACCTGCCACTCGCCACCGCAGCGGCGATCTTTTTCTGGACCAATCTTCTCACCGCCCTGTCCTATTTCGTCGCGGTCCCGATCTCGCGGCGGATCGGATTGGTGAACACGATGGTGTTCACCCATTTGCCCGCGAGCCTTTCGCTGGTGGTGATTCCATTCGTCGGCCAGTTGCACTGGGTCATCGCCCTGCTATTCCTTCGCAGCGCCCTGTCGCAGATGGATGTGCCGACGCGCACGTCTTACGTGATGGCGGTGGTTACTCCGGCGGAGCGTCCGGCGGCAGCCAGCCTGACCGCGGTACCACGAAGTCTGGCATCGGCAATCAGCCCCATTCTGGCCGGAACACTGCTTGGCGTTTCAACCTTCGGTTGGCCGCTTTTGATCGGGGGTGCACTAAAGGCGGCTTACGATCTCAGCCTGCTCGCCGCATTCCGCCACATCCGGCCGCCGGAGGAACGCGAGGTGAGACGCGAGAACTGAGAAAACGAGAAGCAAGAGCACCGGGCTGGCGACAGCTTCTGCATCCTCTCCCCCGAATCAAGTCGTGGGCTTCGGCTCGCTTCTCTAAGGTTCGGGGTCGCCGCGGAGTTTCTGCAGAAACTCGTGTTCTTTGGCGAGAGCTTCCCACGTCACCGCCATTTCGAGGAACTGGGACCGCAGATATGCGTGCGTCGCCCCCTGCGCCAATTCGCGGCATTCGGCGGCTTGCCGGAGATATTCGTTGGCCTTGTCCAAAATTGCGCCCTCTTGCGTGGGGGCGACGGCCGCCCGACGAAAGGAATTTAGTGCCAAGGCATTTTTCGATGGGTTAACGGGCTACCATGTGTGCGGAACGACTCGTTAAGCATTCGTCCGGTCTGGAAAATGATGACGGTGGCGACCCCGACAGGATTCGAACCTGTGACCCACAGCTTAGAAGGCTGTTGCTCTATCCTGGCTGAGCTACGGGGCCGTTGAAACCCAGAATACGGAAATCGAATGCAGCTCACCAGACGATTGGCACGCACCCCGGCGGCATACCCCGACCCGTACTTTGCGAACTGCAAATGCGTGCCTCCCCACCCGCCTGCGGCGCGCCAAAGCGCCACGCAGGCCGGCGCCGGTAAGGAAGAGGCAGGAGGTAGTGCGCGCTCGCCCGCTATTGCACGGGGACGAATTTCTGGACGCGTTTTCCGGCGTCCACTTCGCCGGTGT
>JANWHR010000262.1 GCA_025450355.1 Micropepsaceae bacterium | reverse complement strand
GGCCGCAGCCATTCAGCAAAGGCTGATGGTCGCCGCGCTGTCATGCGACGCCGCAAAGCTCTACAACAACTTCGTCACGACCTACCAGAAGGACCTTCAGGCGTCCGATCGCGCGCTGCAGAATTTCTTCCGGCGCAAAAATGGCAGGACCGGGACCGAAGACTATCACGCCTTCAAAACCCGCCTTGCCAATGCCTCCTCGATGCAAAGCATCGGCGACATCACAGGCTATTGCGCCAGCGCAAAGCAGCTCTTTGAACAGGCCCTGGGTTCGGCCAGATCGACCCTCACGGTGTTTGTCGAAGGCCAGGAAACCACAGCTGATCATGCTTTCGAAGCCTGTCAGATTCTGACTGCCGGTAACGGCCAGACACCGCCCGCAGCGGCTCCGGTTCCGCGGGCCAAGCCTGCGGACGTGGTGCTTCCCGCGCAGGGCAGAGGACTCGCCACCTCCCAATAATTGAACCCACCTGTCTTACAGGCTCCGGGTCCGCGCCTCGCGTGGGCTACGGGCGGCAAAGACTGTTGCCTGCCGCTTCTCTTTGCCTGAATCGCCCCCAAAAAAAGCGGGGCGGGCCGAAGCCCGCCCCTTCCAGACGATAAGAGCCGTCTATTGTCCGAGGTCGATGACTGCCCTGCGGTTCTGTGGTTCGCGTACACCCGGACCTGTCGGCACGAGCGGTTCGGCGAAGTTCCTGCCAACCGTGGTGATGTCGTTGGCGGTCAGACCCTCACGGACCATCTCCGTCTTCACGGCTTCGGCGCGACGCTCCGACAGACGCTGGTTGTAGGCCAGTGAACCGACCGTATCGGTGTGGCCCGTCACGACGATCCGCACCATGCCGGTTGTCCGGGCGGTCGTCACTGCCTGCTGGACCACCTGGAGTGCTTCGGCCGTCAGGTTCGATTTGTCGAAATCGAAAAAGACGATGAAGGTCCGCACCGCAGGCGGCGGAGGTGGAGGCGGCGGCGGCGGCGGAGGCGGCGGTGGCGTGGGTGGTGGCGGTGGCGGTGGCGGCGGAGGTGGCGGTGGCGGAGGTGGCGGCGGAGGTGGCGGCGGAGGCGGTGGCGGCGGTGGAGGCGGTGGCAGGAAGAACCACCGGAGGGTCACCATCACATTGTTTGAATCGGCAGAGTCGAAGACTTTGGTCGCCCGCGGGACGCCAAAGGCGGAACTGTAGGAATGGTCGGTCCGGCCGACCGAAAGCCAGCGGTAATCAACCTGCAGGTCTAGCGCCGGGCTAAGGGACCAGGTCACGCCGGCAATCAGTTGATAGGCAAGGGCGGTGCCGGAACCCTGGTCGATTTCATTGAAACCCGCTCCCGTCCGGTCGAAATAATGCGCATCGACATTGCCGGCGCCGATACCGCCACCGAGCGTGAGGGCGAAGGCAGGCGCGATCGGGAAATCATAAAGGCCATTGACCATCAGGGTATCGACGGAGATATGGCCACCCGCGCCGACGAGGTTCTGCCCCTGGAAATTGCGGGCAGATTTCACCGGATAATTCGCATATCCGTCTTCAAGCTCGAGTCGGAACCCTTCGGGCATTTTGTATCCGACCGAGCCGATGAACCGCGCTGAGTCCTTGAGCGAGATAAATCCGCCGGGTTGGGTCAGGCGATCCTTTATGTTCTCAGGCATGGAATATCCCGCTCCCAAGCCGAGATACCAACCTTCCCCTGCGAGAGCAGGAGTGGCGAAGCAAAGGAGCGATGCGCCCGCAAGCGCTGCGGTTCTGAGTTTCATCTTCTTAAATATCCCCGTTTTTCAACAGCAGTTTTCTGCGACGTGACGCAAGCCACTACCGCTGTATCCCGCCATTGCGGCGGAGCACGCGGCCTTAACGGTGATGTGGTGGTACGGTTCCCATTCGGCAATAAAATATTCGACGCTGTGCCTGTTTGCTTGGGAAGTGATGCTTTCCGGTCACATTATATAACATTAATACTGACTTACGCGAATCATCGCAAATCGGAAACTGCGTGAATACTTGCCGAGAAAACAAAGGCATAGCGGCCAGGCAGCAATTTCATGCGGCAGTCCTGGCGAGTTTTCGCGAGTTCCTGCAACCCCGGCAACAGTTCGGTGCGGGGACAGACGTGGAAGAATTTAAGCCATAGCCGCAGCAAAGCGGCCGTCCCCGGCCACAGCCCGCCAAAATCTGCGAAATCCACCAGGTGGATGCGGCCGTCCGGTTTTGCGCGGGTCCCCGCCGCAGCGATGGCGGAGCGCCATTCCTGGATCATGGAAAGGCTGTAAGAAAACACCACGTGATCGAATTCCGGCGGAACGAGAACCGCGGCGTCTTCGGCGAGCCCGCGCGCGAGCGTGATCCGGTTTGCGAAACCGGTTGCATTCACGGCCGCCGCGGCGGTCTGCAACATCGCCGTGGAGGCGTCGATCCCCCAAAGCTCTGTGCCCGGATAATGGCGCGCCATGCGGATGAGATTGCGCGCCGTGCCACATCCGATTTCAAGGATGCGCTCTCCCGGCTGCCCGGCCAGACCCTCGATCAGCGTATCACGGCCAAACAGATAATGCCGGCGTGTAAGGTCGTAGATGTGACGCTGACGCCGGTAAATCCGGTCCATCTGCCCGGAATGCGCATCAGCGCTCAACCCGGAATGCGCCGGACGTAGCAGTGAAATCCACCATAAATCGCGGACCGGTCGCGCCTATGCCAGTCGCGGCTCGGGGCTTCGAGATATTGCCAGCCCGACAGAAGGTGTGCGGGGATTTTCCGGGTCAGCGGCGAATCGCATCCCGCCGTGCGAAAGATCACGCGTGCATCGCTGTCGGCGGCGGTGCGGTCGATTTCACTCCAAAGACTGCTCATTTGGCCGCCCGTCATCCAGTCCTGAGCGTCAAGCAGGACATAACGGTGCAATGACCGGGCGGGTTGATCACGGAGAAAGTCCGTCATCGACGCATGATGCGATTCGATGCGTCCAAGCCTGGCTTTGATGACGTCGAAGTTTTCGCTGCGAAGATAGGGGGGAACCGCGACCCCGCGCCCCACATCATAGCCGCGGCTGAACGCCTGCCAGGCGAAATAGTTTTCCGCGATGGGAAAATCGCAGGCCAGATGTTCGATTCGCGCGCGCAACGTGGTGATGGGATTACCGTCTGTTGCGGCGGCGACAAGCTCATCATATTGGGCCGGGGGGATTCCCAGTCCGTAGAAAGACACGGGCATGCGCGCAAGGAGCCGCACCAGCTTCGTGTCAAAGAGCGGCGCAATGCTGCGCTCATAGATGATGCGCTGCTCGCCGATGTCCTTCGCGGCAAGGATTTCGCCAATCCGCTCGCCATTGATTTTGGCGATCGCGTGGAGGATTCCAATGAACCGGCCGAGCAGTCCGTAGCGATAGAGATTGCGCGTAAACATGTCGATCCGCCGGCCGCGGATTGTCCGCCTTTGCCAATACCGGCGGGTTTCCGGATCGAGCCCCGCTGCGATGAACCGGTCGAAAACCGCGCCATTGCGCCGGTCATTTGCCGCGCCGAAGAAGCGGAAGAATGCCTCGTGATCGGGTAAATGCTCCAGCGCGGCGATCTTGAGGTTCGTCAGCGCCAGGTGATTGGGATTGAGATCGACGGCAATAACCCGATACGGATTGGCTGTGAGATAATTCAGGACATTGCATCCCGCCGAAGCAATCGTGATAAGCCGGTGATGGGATTCGAGGCGGAGCGCCTCGAGATCCACCACGGGGTCTTCCCAGATCTGGTTGTAAACGAAACCCTGAAAGGTGAGCGTGAAAAGCCGTTCCAGGATGCCGCGCCCGGACACGACGGGCTGCTGATGCGCTGCGCGTTTCAGAAGGGCATTCCTCATGCGCCGTTTTGTTTCAGGCGATCCGCCGCAAGGCAAGCGGGAACTGCGGCCGATCACCAGGGATTGCGCCGGCCAGGCTGCCGAAATAAGGAAACGAAATGATTCATGACGAATCCGAACGCGCGGCTACGGATTCGGCGGCGGCGCTTTCGTCCCTGCTGTCGATCCTGGACCTCGGCGCAATCGAGGACAATTTCTTTCGCGGTGTTTCGCCCGCCGACCGGTGGCAACGGGTGTATGGCGGTCAGGTTCTGGGTCAGGCCCTGGTCGCGGCGTACCGTACGGTCCAGGATCGTATCTGCCATTCCCTTCACGCTTACTTCCTGCGCGCGGGTGATCCCCGGACACCCATTCTTTATGAGGTGGACCGCAGCCGCGACGGGCGGAGCTTCAGCGCCCGGCGGGTTGTCGCCATCCAGCACGGCGTGCCCATCTTCACCATGTCCTGCTCCTTCGCAGTGGAGGAGCCCGGAATGGAGCATCAGTCGCCGATGCCGGAGGCGCCGCCGCCCGAAGAGCTGAAGTCCGAATGGGAGTGGCGCAACGAGGTCGTTTCCCGGTTGCCGGAGCAGGTGCGGGGCTGGTTCATGCGCGCGCGCCCGATCGAAATGAGGCCGGTTGTTCCTGTGGACCGCTTTTCCGGCGAAAAGCGCGAGGGAAAGCAGATCGTCTGGTTTCGCGCCGCGTCCGCTCTGCCGCATCCGCAGCCGCTGCATCAATGCGTGCTGGCCTATGCATCCGACATGACGCTGCTGGATACGTCGCTGCTGCCGCATGGCTACACGCTGTTTGCACCCGAGCTGCAACTGGCCAGTCTCGATCATGCGATCTGGTTTCATCGGCCGTTCCGGGCCGATGAATGGCTGCTCTACGTACAGGATAGCCCATCGGCAGCCGGGTCGCGCAGCTTCAACCGGGGCGAAATCTTCCGGCGCGACGGCACGCTTGTCGCCTCGGTGGCGCAGGAAGGCCTGGTTCGCCAGCGTAATCCGTAAGCTGGTTATTAATAATCGCTCAGACCTTTGAACATTTACCGCTTGTTATAAGATCCGGAATTGAATGCGCGCCGGCACAAAAAGGCGGGTGTTCGACATGCGTTTTGGCAGCGGGGTAGTTCGTTCCCTGTCGCGCTGGTTGAGATCGCGGCGCGGAAATGTGGCTATCATTTCCGGACTGGCGATGCCCTGTCTGATTGGATTCTGCGGCATGGGGGCCGACGCGGGCTATTGGTACTACCGGCAGCGTATCGTGCAGGGCGCGGCCGATATCGCGGCATACAACGCTGCGATTGCCCTGGAAAACGGCTCGAGCAAAAGCGCGGTCAGCACGGGCGCTTCCAGCGATGCCGCCACCAATGGCTGGAATTCCTCCAACGGCACGATCACGGTCAACACGCCTCCAACCTCGGGAACGCACGAGAACAACACTTCCGTCGAAGTGATCCTGAGCGAGAATGAATCGAGATTTTTTACCAACCTGTTCTCCAGCTCGACGGTGAAAGTCTCGACGAGGGCCGTGGCGACCTGGAATCAGGCGGGCGACGCCTGCATCCTTGCGCTCGACAAAAGCGCGCCCGCCGCGCTGAAACTCTGGGGCAACACTTCGGAAGTGCTGGCCGGCTGCGACATCATGTCGGATTCGCTGAACGCCAACAGCCTCGCCGTCGGCGGCTCGGCCAGCGTCTCGACACCCTGCGCCATTGCCGCGGGCGGAATTTCCGCCACCACCGGCCTGACGCTGACCAGTTGCACGAAGACCTCGCCCTATAGCAACGACGCGCCGGATCCCTATTCGTCATTACCGGCGCCGGACACTTCCGGCCCCTGCATCTCGCCCCCGAACAGCGGCAATCTTTCCGCCGGAAATTATTGCGGCGGGCTCACCATCCAGGACACCCGTACGCTGAATTCCGGAATCTACGTCATCAACGGCGGTACGCTCAAACTCAACGCGAATGCCAATATCACCGGCAGCAATGTAATGTTCTATCTGACGAATGGCGCATCGATCAGCATCAATGGCAACGCGCAGATGAACCTCAGCGCGCCGACGCAAAGTTCTCCCTCACCGCTTTCCACCTATTCCGGGATACTTTTCTTCGGCGACCGCACGATGGCGATGGCGACGCAAAAGATGAATGGCAACGCATCTTCGACGGTGACGGGCGCGATCTATTTTCCCAGCCAACAGGTGGAGATAGACGGGAATTACAGTGGCCAGAATGGCTGCATGCAGATCATCGCCGATAAGATTTACATCACCGGCAACTCTCATTTCGGGGTGAACTGCTCTTCTTACGGAATGAGCAATGTTCCGATCCCCGGTGGCGTGAGTTTGGTGGAGTGAGGTGAGCATGACCAGCACAAGGTTGAAATTGCGTGCGTTCTGCATGGGCTTTGCCAAACAGCGCGAGGGCGTATCGGCGATCGAATTCGGCCTGATTGCTCCCATCCTGGCCGCGATCGTTCTGGGGCTGGCAAACATTGCCACCATCGCCACGGGCGTGGGCGAAATGCAGACGGCGGTCCGCGCCGCAGTCCAGTATGCGATGAATGGCGGCACCGACATGACGGTTGCCCAGACCCAGGGGACGAATGCCTGGCAAAGCGAGCCTTCGGATGGAAGTTTCACCGCGACCAGCGCCTGTTTTTGCGGAACCACGGGGTCGGATTGCCAGACGGTGTGCAGCGACAACACCGTACCGAAAAAATTCATCACCGTGACGGCATCGGGATCCTATGGGACCGGTGTGTTAAAAAAGTCGGAAACGGTTACGGAACAGGTGCGCGTCCGATGAGGCTGGTCCACCATCGTTTTTCCTCTCTTGTCCGGGATGAAAGCGGCGCGGAGGCGGTGGAATTTGCCATCGTGTCGACGGTATTCTTCATGTTTCTGATCGGCATCGCCTATGTCGGCATCATGGTTTACACCAATCTTGCCGTGCACTGGGCGCTCGAAAAGGGCGCGCGCGTCGCCGCCGTCAACACCAGCACGACCCAGACTGCCGTCGCGACCGCGATCAACGGCTATCTGAATTCCATGGGGGTCAGTTCGGCGACGGTCACCTATACAGTCGCCAACGTCAGTTTCCCGGTTGCCACCATCACAGCCAGCCTGAAGCAGACCTACTCTGTTCCGCTGTTCTCGAATTTCAACATTACCTATTCTGCCAATACCACGGTCCCCCAGGGGTCCTGACGCCCCGCGTCGTTCGCGATGTTAACCCTGGTCGCACATTTGCAGATGATTTCCGGCAAAATTTAAGCCATACTTAACTCTTCCGCGGCGCGTACCCCCATGAAGCTTGCATCGGGTACGACCAGAGGAGGGGCAGCGTGGGAGTCATTGGTAGCTTTTGGCGGAGCGAATCAGGCGCCGTTGCGGCCGAATACGCTCTGCTTCTTGCCGTGATCGGTAGTTTCATCGCTTTTGGGGCGACAACTTTGGGGCAGGCGATCAGCAGCGCGTTGAGTCTTGCCGGTTCGGTGGTATCAGCCGCGACATACTAGGGTCAAAGCCCATAAATCGCGTGCCCCCGACGCGGCTGCGTCCAGCCCGATTGCAGACATTGATGGCATCGAGCGATTCGTCAGACCTTGGCCCCAATCGGACATTCGGCTCGGTTCTTATCCGTGGATCGATCGGCCATGTACAGTTCTGCACCCGATTATGTACCAGGCTCTCCCCCGGGGGCCGTGATGGCGAACAGCGAAGATGGCCGGCGATTTGTGGAAGCTTTGGCGCTGACGCTGGGTTTGCTAAGTGTCTGTCCGGGAAGATATTGAATCGACCGAATCATTTGTGATTCAAGAGTGGTGGCCTGAAGTGGCGGAGGGGAAAGCGACTGCTCTCCAACGTTCTCTGAATTTACCAGGACTTCGAACTCGCGCACGCACCTGCGCAAACTTCGTGGAAAAACCTGAACCATTCAGAGCGGCAATACGGGATCAAGCGGCGGCATAGGGACATGATCCGACGCACGGCGAATTCGCCGGGAATCGTCAAAAATCCAGCTTCGTAGCCACTGGCGGCGGCGACACAGTCGTACCCTCGATGTAATTCGGATTATTTTCCGAGCAGATGGCTTCGATCATTTGCCCGTTCATCGATTCGAGCGGAATGCCGAGGCGATATATCTGGCGCGCGTTCCACGCCATGTTGAAGGCGCCAGGATCCTCGACATGGATGTCGATCTGGAGCGATTTGCCTTTATCAACCATACCCTGGATATGGAACCGCGGAACTCTACCGGGCGCGTCATCGATGACCCTGAAGCGCTCGACTACGTGCTCCTGCGTCGTATGCGGCGTGCGATAGTTGTCGATATACGTATCGTCCGAGAGTGCGATGGTATCGACGACGAGTGTATCCCCTTCGTAATGAGCCACGGATTCTCCATAAGGGCTCGGCTTGGGGTGCGGCGAATGTGGAACGTTGAGCTGGATGTGCCGGACACTCGGGCCACCCTCATTGATCATGACAACTTCGCGCGGACTCTGAACG
>JANWHR010000261.1 GCA_025450355.1 Micropepsaceae bacterium | reverse complement strand
CGGTGCGTGGAACTGGACGGTGTTTTCGACCGGCTCCTACAATTTCAGCATGGTGGACAACGGCGCACTGCCCGGTTCCACGACCAATACGGCGACCCGCATCTATCGCTATGAGGGGTCGTTCGGAACCCGGATAGGACAGAGCGGCGTTCTGTTCCACGGTTGGTCGGCAACATTTACCGCCTTGCTTCGGGGACCGATGTGGAACGCTCCGGCTTCCGACCCCGAATACATCCTCAACTCTCCCGGAGAATTTTCAAACACCTACATCATCCGGAAAAATCCATACTGGGTTTTCAACTTCCAGGGCAGTTTGGATCTCACCGACAGTCTGGAGCTGCTGTTTTTTGTGAACAACATCTTCAACAAGAACGAGGATCCGATTTTCTTCGTGCTTGATGAGCCCAACTCAAAATATCAGTACGATACGCGGTTCCTGGACGGGCCACAGTCCGGCAATTCAATGCCAGGGCGCAATTTCGCAGTGACGCTGCGCGCACGATTCTGACGTACTCTGCGGGCTCTGGCGCCGCCCGGATACCGCATGCGGGGGCGGACGGTGTAGGGGGCGTAAACCGATTGTAAGCGATTTGGGCTAAATCCCTTGCAGCCGCGTCCAAGCTTCCGGCCAACCGAACGGTCATTCTCGCGTTATCATCGGGCATGAAAATCTGGCCTGCCCCGAACCACGAAGGTCAACACGCGAATTCGGCCACAACCGCGCGCGGCTTTTTCCGCAATGCGGGGCATGTCTTGTGGCGTGCGGCCTGCGAGTTTCAGGAAGACAACATCATGAATGTCGCCGCCTCGGCGACCTTTTACATCCTGCTCGGTTTCTTCCCGGCCGTCGCTGCCTTCGTGTCGCTGTACGGCCTGTTCGCCAGCATCAACACCGTGCGCGCCCATCTCAACTATTTTTCCGGCTTTCTTCCCGCCAATGTCCTGCACTTCATCGGCAATGAGCTGGTCCGGATCACGCTCACCTACCCCTCCCGACTGAGCAGCGCCTTTTTCATCGGCCTCGCAATCTCGATCTGGAGCGCAAATGCGGGAGTGATGGCGATGATGGCGGGACTGAACGTCGCCTATGAGGAGCCGGAGACACGCGGGTTCATTGTCGCACGGCTGATTTCGCTTGCGATCACCATTGGCGCGCTGGTCGTATCGGTGGGCGCCGTATTTCTGTTTCTGGCAGTGCCCGTAATGCAGAACGCCCTCGGGCTTACCAGCCTGCACGTGCTGCGGGTTTTCCGGTGGCCGATCATTTTCGCCGGGACCGTGCTGGTGCTGTCAGCCATGTACGCATACGGCACCAGCGGCAAGCCGCGTGGCCGGCGCCGGATTTTTCCCGGTGCGCTGCTGGCGGCAACCGCATGGCTTGGCTGTTCTGCCCTGTTTTCATGGTACGTGGCCGATTACGCCCATTACGACCGCACCTATGGCTCGCTTGCCGCCATCGTGGGTTTCCTGATCTGGGTCTGGCTTGGGCTGATGGTGATCCTGTTCGGCGCCGAACTGAATTGCGAGTTGGAACGGCTGCATTCGCCGAAACCACCTCTTCCACCGGGTGCCAAAACCACGGTTTAACCTCGAACCGCGGCCATCCTGCCCGCAATACGGGGGGATGGGAGCCGCGTCTGTCTGTTCATATCCGGGCAAAAAATGTAACAACCCGGCATTGACCCCAAGGTTCAACACAAGTGTCCGCCGATCCGTCTCCAGCCCCCGTCAACATCACTCTACCCGACGGCAAGCAGCTCCACTTCCCCCGAGCGGTAACGGGGACAGAGATCGCAGCGGCGATCGGTCCCGGACTCGCGCGTGCCGCGCTCGCGGTCGAAGTGAACGGACAGGATTGGGACCTGTCCCGCCCGATTCCGGGCGATGCCCGGGTGCGGATCATTACACGCAAGGACCCCGAAGCGCTCGAACTCATTCGCCATGACGCTGCACATGTGCTGGCGATGGCGGTGCAGGAGCTGTTTCCGGGCACGCAGGTCACCATCGGTCCAGCGATCGAGGACGGATTCTATTACGATTTTGCGCGCGATGAGCCCTTTCATCCCGACGATCTGCCCAGGATCGAAGCCAGGATGCACGAAATCGTTGCGCGCGATCTGCCTACACGACGCACAGTCTGGCCACGAGATGAGGCGATCCGCCACTTTGAACAGATCGGCGAACACTATAAGGCCGAGCTGATCCGCGATCTTCCGCGCTCGGAAGAAATCACAGTGTATTATCACGGCGCCTGGCATGATCTCTGCCGCGGCCCGCATTTCGTCTCGACCGGAAAAATCGGCCAGGCGTTCCGGCTGACGAAAATCGCGGGGGCATACTGGCGCGGCGATGCGCGGAACGCGCAGCTCCAGCGCATCTACGGCACCGCCTGGCGCGATGAAAAAGAGCTCGATGCATATCTCAAACGCATCGAAGAGGCCGAGAAGCGCGATCATCGCAAGCTCGGCCGCGAGATGGACCTCTTCCACATGCAGGAAGAGGCCGTCGGGCAGGTGTTCTGGCACCCCAAAGGCTTCACGCTCTACCATTTGCTGGAGGACTATTTGCGTCGCAAGCTCGCGCGGGCGGGTTATTGCGAAGTCAAAACGCCGCAGCTGATCGATCGCAAGCTGTGGGAAATGTCCGGGCATTGGGCCAATTACCGCCAACACATGTTCGTGGCCGAGGTGGAGGACGAAAAGAAGACGCTCGCCGTAAAGCCGATGAACTGCCCCGGCCATGTGCAGATCTTCAAACAGGGCACAAAATCCTATCGTGAACTCCCACTGCGGCTGGCCGAATTTGGTTCCTGCCATCGCTACGAACCATCCGGCGCACTCCACGGCATCATGCGCGTGAGGGCTTTCACGCAGGATGACGCGCATATCTTCTGCACGCACGAACAAATCAGCGATGAAACGATCGATTTTTGCCGGCTGCTGATGGAAGTCTATCGGGACCTCGGTTTTGATGACGTCCACGTGAAGCTCGCCACCCGGCCAGACAATCGCATCGGCAGCGACCAGATTTGGCAGCTCGCGGAACAGTCGCTGGAAAGCGCCACGAAACAGGCGGGGCTGAACTATTCAATCAATCCGGGTGAGGGGGCGTTCTACGGGCCGAAGCTGGAATTCGTGCTGCGCGATTCCATTGGCCGCGAATGGCAATGCGGCACGCTGCAGGTGGATTTCAACACCGCCGAAAGGCTTGGCGCGTCCTATATCGCGGAAGACGGAGCAAAACATGCACCGGTGATGCTTCACCGTGCAATTCTCGGGTCGATGGAGCGCTTCATCGGCGTGCTGATCGAACATTATGCCGGTAAATTCCCGCTGTGGCTCGCGCCAGTACAGGCCGTGATCGCCACCGTCGTCTCGGACGCCGATGCCTACGCGCAAGAGGCTGCGGACGCGATGCATCGTGCGGGGCTGCGCGTCGATACAGATTTGCGTAACGAAAAGATCAACTACAAGGTGCGGGAGCATTCGCTGGCAAAGGTGCCAAATCTGTTGGTCGTTGGCCGCAGAGAGGCAGAAAACCGCACACTCATGTTACGGAGGCTGGGAAGCGAGACGCAAGAAAGCCTTGCGTTAGACGCAGCCATTCCTATTCTTACCCAGGAAGGGATGCCGCCGGATTCGCGTAACTGAGTAAACCGGCCAGGCGAACTTCGCGTTCAGTGCGTAAACGGAGCCACACGGCCCGGACGCCGATTCTTAAGAGGAGGAGCCCGCGCAATTCCAGGGAAACAAGCCGCGGTCTCCCTTCCGCGAGTCATGTGTCGGGCTTTCTAAAGGGAGACAGTCATAATCAGGAAACTGGCACAACCTGCGCCACCGTCCAAAGACGGTCCGCACGTCAATGAAGAAATCACCGCCCGCACAATTCTCCTGATCGGAGCCGAGGGCGAGAAAATGGGCCCGATCAGCCTCGACGACGCCCTCGCCATTGCAGAAGAAAAAGGCTTCGATCTCGTCGAAGTCTCGCCCCAGGCAAAACCCCCCGTAGTCAAAATGATGGACTACGGCAAATACAAATACGAACAGCAGAAAAAAGCGGCCGAAGCGCGCAAAAAGCAGAAGGTCATCGAGATCAAGGAGATCAAGATGCGCCCGACCATCGACGACCACGACTATGACGTGAAGATGCGGTCGATGAAGCGATTCTTCGATGAAGGCGACAAGGTGAAAGTCACGTTGCGCTTCCGTGGCCGCGAAATGGCCCACCAGCATCTCGGCATGGAGCTGCTGAGCCGGATTCAGAAGGAAACCGACGGCTTCGCGAAGATCGAACAATATCCGAAGCTCGAAGGCCGCCAGATGATGATGGTTCTGGCGCCGCGCTGATCCAACTCGATATCGTCCCCGGCGAGCATTGCGAAGCAATGCGAGGGAAGGGAGCCATCCGCCGCGCCCCCGGGTCGCGCGTGGCGCGCTCGAGGATAAACTGGCACGGCGAAAAGATTCGTATGCGCCGCAGACGCGGCGCGGATGGTTTCCCCCCGATAGCGCCTTTGGCGCTTCCGGGGCTTCCGGCCGGCTTTGGCCGGTCTCGCCTATTCCTGGATGCAGCGCGCCAGTATTGCTGGGTCGATGTTGCCGCCGGACAGCACGATGACGAGCGCCTTTCCTGGCGCCGAGAAAGTCCGCGACAGCAGCGTCGCAAGAGCCGCAGCCCCGCCTGGCTCGACCACGAGCTTCAGGTTCAGCGCCGCAAAAGCAACGGCACGGATCAGATCGTCATCGGAGACGGCAACTCCGCGCGCGTCACAGGCGTTCAAAATTCCGAATGGCAGAGCACCCGGCGCCGGCGAGGTCAGCGCATCGGCGATCGTGTTGCGCTTGCCTTCCGCCGCAAGACGTTCACCCTTCGCCAGTGACAGGCGCGCGCCGTCATAACCCTCCGGCTCGACCGTGATGACACGCGAGTTCGGGCACCGTTCATGCAGAGCGAGCGCAATGCCGGAAGACAATCCTCCACCGCTGCACGGCACCAGGACGAAGTCGGGTATCATCGCGGCGGCGATTTCGAGTCCGATTGTCCCCTGCCCGGCGATGATGTCGGGATCGTCGAACGACGGCACCACGACAGCACCCTTTTGCGCGGCGATGTGGGCGGCGATCTGTTCGCGACTCTCGCGCTGACGATCATAAGGCACAACGTCTGCGCCAAACCTGCGTGTTGCCGCGGTTTTGACGCGCGGCGCATCGGCCGGCATGACAATGGTTGACGGAATTCCAAGCAACTGCGCGGCACAGGCAACGCCCTGGGCGTGATTGCCCGACGAAAAAGCAACCACCCCGGCGCGCCGCTGTTCCGGCGTCAACTGCACCAGCCGGTTATAGGCGCCGCGGAATTTGAATGACCCGGTCCGTTGCAGTGTTTCGATCTTGAGAAACACGCGACTGCCGGTCCGTTCCGACAGAAGAGGATTTTCCACCAGCGGCGTTCGGACTGCGACTCCGTCGAGCCGCCGCGCCGCCGCTTCGACGTCTGAATATTGCGGCACACGTTCCGCGCTCTTGCTCATGGTGTTCTATCGCGCGCGCAACGGAGGCTGTAAACAAAATCCATGTCCGCCCCGAGCGACCCATCCCCGCAAACGTTCGATCGCCCGCTTCGGGGAATCGGCTACAAAATCGCGGGCACCGTGCTGTTTTCAATCATGTTCGCGGCCATACGCTGGCTTGGGCCATCGTTTCCTCTTGGCGAAATCGTCTTTTTTCGCAGCCTGGTCGGGGCGGCCGTGGTGATCACTGCGGCGTTTGCATCCGGCGGACCTTCGCTGCTCGTGACTTCGAATATCCGCAGCCATGCCCTGCGCTCGGTCGCAGGCACGATCGCGATGTTCTGCAATTTCGCGGCCTATATTTTGCTGCCTCTCGCCAATGCGACGGCCATCGGGTTCGCGGCACCCCTGTTCGTGGTTGTGATGGCCGCGTTGTTCCTGGGCGAGCGCGTGTTCGTCTATCGCTGGAGCGCCGTCGTTGCGGGATTCCTCGGTGTTATCCTCATTGCCGGGCCGGAGACGGGTTTGTCGCGCGGCGCTTTTTATGGCGCGCTGTTCGCCCTTGCCGGGGCGGCATTGCAGGCGACCGCATGGATACTGATCCGCCGCATGAGCGCCCATGAACACTCGATCACCATCGCCTTTTATTTCATGTTGACCAGCGCCACAGTCAGCCTCTTCACAATCTGGACCGGCTGGCGGGTTCCGGCAAACTCCGAGCTCGCGGTGTTGCTGCTGACCGGAATCGCCGGTGGTGCCGGACAGTTATTCCTGAGTTTTTCGTATCGCTACGGCGAGGCTTCGGTGCTGGCACCGTTCGATTATGCCGCCATCATCTGGGCCGTCATTCTCGGTTATTTCGTGTTTCATGAATTTCCGCCACCCCAGGTCTGGAGCGGCAGCGCGATCGTCATTGCCGCGGGTCTGCTGATCGTTTGGCGTGAGCACTTGCTCGGGAAGCGACGCGCGGCGCCAATCTGATCAGTGCCGCAGAGCCGCTGCAAGGATTGCAGTAATCAGCTCATCATAGCTCATGCCCGCCTGCTCACCGGCCGCGGCGAATCCGGCATTCGGCTCAAGACAGGGATTCGGATTCACCTCGAGGATGAACGGAAATCCTTCCCGATCGACCCGCAAATCCACGCGGGCATATCCGGTGAGCCCAAACAGCAGCCAGCACTCGCGGGCGATGAATTCGAGCATCCGGTTCAGTTTGGGGTCGCGCTCGCGCCAGTCGAACACGCGGGTGGTGTCGCGGTAATCGGCGGCGGCTTCATCCCATTTGGCCGCGTAACCGATGATGCGGGGCCGCATTTCGCCCCATTGTTCAAACAGCATTTCCCCGATGGGAAGCGCAAAAGCTGCGCCGTGCCGTTCGAGCAGGGCGACATTGAATTCGCGCCCCTCCACATAGCGTTCCGCAAACCAGCGCCCGCCATAGCGCGCCGCCGACGCCTGGGCGCGCGCTGCCGCCGCTTCGCGGCCGCACACCACGGCCTCATCATCCAGGCCCAGGGATGCATCTTCCGTGACGGATTTGACGATCCACCGGCCATCACCGATACCGCGCCACGCGGGCGGTTCCGACCATTCCGCGGTCGGCAGTCCGGCGCCGAGCAAAATTCTTTTTGCGAATACCTTGTCCCCGCAGGCCGCAATCGCGCCTGGGCCGCAGCCCGTGAAGGGTACGCCGGCTTCGCTCAGCATCGCCGCAGCGACCGGCGCATGAATGCCACGGCCCCATACCGTTTCGACGAGATTGAAAACAATGTCGGGACATTCGCGCTCCAGCATGGATTCCAGAACGTCCAAATCGGGATGGAAAATCCGGCACGCAGCATCATGGCCCAGATGTTTCAGCGTGCGCTCGACGGCCCGCGCCTGAAGAAGCGTATCCTGATCGTCAGGCGGGGCTTCCGGCGGAACATCGGAGTGCAGAATGATCACGCGCAAAAAACAGTTTTCCCCTCTTGCTTGCTTCGCTCGCGGCACCTTCGGCGCTTCGCGCGCTCCGGGCGAAAATCGCCTTTGGCGATTTTGACGCCGTCCGATCCCCCGCCAGCGGCAGAAATCCGCACGGAGATTATGCGGCGCAGCTCGCCGGTGCTGTTCGTGCCAGCGCCGGATTCCGTTTCAGAAATGACACCAGGATCATTCCGATCAACTGCTGATAGGAAAGACCCTTAAACGCGGCAAGAAAACACAGATCAGAGTGTTCCGGATTGAGCCCGGCCAACGGATTCACTTCGACAAACTGCGGCCGTCCCTGACCGTCATTGCGAACATCGATACGCCCGCCATCACGGCAACGAAGTACGCGCCAGGCATTCAGGGCCACTTCCCCGGCTGCAACGGCCTCTCCATCCGCGACGAGGCGATATACGATGTTGTCGTCACATTTTTCCTTGTTCTCATAACCGTAATGCAGGCTGGCGCCCTTGTCCGCAGGGCTGATCTCGATCACGCCCAGCACGCGCGCGTCGGCTCCGCACCCGGTTATTCCCACCGTGAATTCGCGCCCCGGCAGGTAAGTTTCCACCAGAACCGGCTGGCGGAAGCGCGCCATCAGGGCGGTAGCAACACACTTCAGTTCCGCGGCGTTCGAGACGCGCGAGTGCGCGCCGACACCTTTACCGGAACCTTCCGCAACAGGCTTAACGAATAGCGGATATGGCAACCGGACATCGGCAAGATCATCCGCCGT
>JANWHR010000260.1 GCA_025450355.1 Micropepsaceae bacterium | reverse complement strand
GCGGCCATTATGGGGCGGAGCGACGGCGCAGCACAATGCCGGGAAGCTGAGTGCAAAGCCTCGTTGCCCGAATGCCCGGCTGCACCGCAGCTGTCGCAGAAATCCGGAAACGGAAGGGGGGAGACTCTTTCCTGCCTTGACAAAACACGCGTCAAGACATTGCGTGCACTCCCGACGTCAGCCAGATGGGAGCTACAAATGGCAATCAAGATTTACGGCAGTGCAATGTCGCGCGCATCGCGCGTGATGTGGTGTGCAAAGGAACTGGGCGTACCCTTCGAACACGTCGATATCGCGTGGGACAGTCTGAAGAAGCCGGAATTCCTGGCCATCAATCCGAACGGGAAAGTGCCCGGCTTTACCGATGGAAACCTCAGTCTCTTCGAATCGCTGGCGATCAATCTTTATCTCGCGAAGAAATACGGTACCGGAGAACTCTATCCGACCAACCTCGAAGACGAGGCGCGGGTTTTCCAGTGGACACTGTGGGCGGCAACCGAGGTCGAACCGCTGCTGATTGAATCGGTGCTGGTGAAATTTGGAATTTTTTCCGACGCAGCGTCCGCAAAGGCCAAGGCAGACCGGGCGAAAACGCCGCTTCTCGTTCTCGACAATCATCTCGCGGGCCGCGAGTACATTGTCGGATCGAAATTCGGCGTTGCCGATCTGAACGTCGCCGCGGCGGTGAGTTTCGCGCGCTATGGCGAGGTCGATATTTCCTATGCGCCCCATGTGGTCGCGTGGCTGGACCGGTGTCTCGCCCGGCAGCACAATCCCGGCGCCAACGCCTGATCGCACGGAAGGGGACCATGGCCGAGAAGAACGTCGATATCCGGACCGCGGACGGTACAGCCGACTGCGAACTGTTTTCGCCCGATGGAACCGGGCCCTGGCCCGGCGTCATCATGTATCCGGATATTGGCGGCTTGCGTCCGGTGTTCCGGGACATGGCCCGGCGGCTGGCCTCCGACGGTTACGTGGTTCTGGTCCCCAACCCGTTCTATCGCCTGTCACGTGCGCCAGTGTACCGGGACTTCAAATTCGGTGACGAAAAAACCACGGAGCGCATGGGCGAAGTGCGCAAGGTGGTCACGCCGGAAGGCACGGAGCACGATGCGCATGCCTTCGTGAGTTTTCTGGGCGCGCAGCCGCAGGTGATGGGGAAAATCAGCACGGTCGGCTATTGCATGGGTGGCGGAATGGCGATGCGCGCCGCTGCCGCCGAACCCGACAAAATCGCCGCGGCCGTCTCGTTTCATGGCAGCCAGTTGGCGTCGGACGACCCAAAGAGTCCGCATACGCTTGCCCCGAAGATCAAGGCGCGGATGTATTTCGGTTTCGCGATCGAAGACCGCACCATGCCGCCCGAAGCAGTCGACAAACTGAAGGCGGCGCTGGATTCCGCAGGCGTGAAATATGACGCAGAAACCTATGCCGGCGCCCGGCACGGCTGGTGCGTAAAGGACCATCACGTCTATCACGAACAGCAGGCCGAACACGCCTGGCACCACCTGGTGCACTTCTTCAAACAGACGCTGCAGTAGCTCATCCTCAAGCGCAGGGTGGAGTCACGCCACGCGGTCGGGCAGTGGCTCACCCGCTACAAACGCGCCGATATTGGCGATCACCTTTTTTCCCATGCCCGTGCGCGCCTCGATGGTGCTTGATCCCATATGGGGCAGCAGCACCGCATTGGGCAGCGTCAACAGTTTCGGGTGGACTTGCGGTTCGCGCTCGAAAACGTCGAGCCCCGCGCCGGCGAGCCGCCCGGATGCCAGCGCATCGGCCAGTGCCGTTTCGTCCACGATCTCGCCGCGCGCGGTGTTGACCAGATAGGCCGTAGGTTTCAGCCGCGACAACCGCTCTGCCGAAATAAGATGCCACGTCGCGGTGTTGTACGGACAATTGATGGAGAGGATGTCCATTTCCGGCAACATGGCGTCGAGTTCGAACCAGTAAGTGGCTTCGAGTTCCTGTTCGACGGCGGGCGTAACTCGTTTGCGGTTGCTGTAATGGATCTCCAGGCCAAAGGCGCGCGAACGCCTGGCCACCGCCTCGCCGATTCTTCCCATGCCGATGATGCCGAGCTTGCGGCCGCGCAATCCTACGCCCATCATCCAGGTGGGGCACCATCCGGCGAACCGCGCGCTTTCAATCACTTTCGCGCCTTCCAGCGCCCGGCGGGTCACCATCAGCATCAGCGTCATCGCGATGTCAGCGGTCGCATCGGTGAGCACGCCCGGTGTGTTGGTGACGGCGACATCAAGCTCCGCGGCGGCGGCGGCGTCGATATGATTGAAGCCGACTCCGAAATTCGCGATCAGGCGCAGTTGCGGTCCCGCGGCTGCGATGATCTCGCGCGTGATCCGGTCAGTTACCGTCGGTACGAGTACATCCGCCGAGTGTACTGCGGCGGTCAGCGCCCCGGCATCCATGGGCGTGTCGCTCCGGTTGAGGCGCGTTTCGAATAGTGAAGCCAGCTCGCGTTCGGTTGCCTCCGGCAATCTGCGGGTCACGATCACCAGGGGTTTTGGCCGGCTCATTTGGTCACGCCTTCAACTTCGATTTTTGCTTATCAGAAGCCCGTGATCGGTCAAAGATAGCCTCCGCGAATCAGCAGCGCGGTTGCGTGTCATGAAAACGAGAGTTGCCCTGTGCGTGATCCTTGCGCTCCAGGCCTGGCCCGCGGCAGCGGCCCCGGCTGCCGGAGCAGCCGATGTGCCGGCCTGGTTCGGAAGCATGAAGAGCGACAAAACCTACATGCGCGACGGACCCGGCGAGGATTACCAGATCAAATGGGTTTACCACCGCAAGGGTCTGCCCGTTGAGGTCATCGGCGCCTATGATGCCTGGCGCAAGGTGCGCGACATGGATGGCGAGACGGGATGGATTCACACGGCGCTTCTGGCGCGCGAGCGCACCGCAGTGGTGATTGGCGACGGCCTTGTGCCTGTCGAACGCAGCGAAGGCATCGATTCCGATCTTGTCGCCAGGGCAAAGCCCGGAACGGTAGGGCGGCTGCGCCATTGCGACGCGCTGGCCTGCGAAGTGAAATTCGACGGCGCGGAAGGCTGGGTGCTCCGATCCCGGCTGTGGGGCGCCGGGGATGGTGAGCGCTTCTAGGGCGCAAACGCGGGCCTCACGCGGGCTGCTGTGCTGGGCGTTGTTCGAATGGGCGCGCAATCCCTATGTGCTCGTCATCACGATCTACATCTATGCCACCTATTTCACGCGGGACATCATCGGGGATCCCGTGCGCGGACAGGCATTGTGGGCAGCGATCCAGGGCTATGCGGGGATTGCAATCGCGGTGCTTGCGCCATTTCTGGGCGCAATGGCGGATGCAGGTGGGCGGCGGAAACCCTGGGTAGCCGGTTTTGCGCTTCTGCTGGCTGTGTCGGCTTCTGCGCTGTGGTTTGGCAAGCCCGGGGGGTTGGGCCTTGGCCTTGTGGGCGTGGCCGCCGCGGTGGGGGCCGCCAACGTTGCCTATGATGCTTCCATGGTTTTCCATGGCGCGATGCTGCCGTGGCTGGCGCCGCAAAAGCGCATCGGCCGCTGGTCGGGCGCGGGTTACGCGCTGGGCAATGTTGCGGGCATATTGCTGCTGATCCTGGTGCTCGTGTTTTTCTACCTGCCTGCACATCCGGCATTCGGGCTGGACCGGGCGGCCCATGAGCCGGAACGGTTCTCCGGCCCATTGTGCGCGGTCTGGTTCATTATTTTTGCCCTGCCGTTTTTCGTCTGGACGCCCGACCGGCCGGCCACAAACCTTCCTGCCCGGGAGAGATTCCGCCGTGGCTTCGCCTCCGTCGCGGCGACGCTGAACAACGTGCGGCGATACCGCAATGTCGCCACATTTCTCATTGTACGGATGATCTACAACGACGGGCTGAATGTGATGCTGTCGTTCGGGGGCGTCTATGCGGCCGGCGTGTTCCGCTGGGGTGAAACCGAAGTGGCCGCTTATGGCATCATATTGTCGGCTTTTGCGGCATTGGGCGGCTGGTTGGGCGGCAATCTTGCGGACCGGATCGGAACGCGGCGCGCGCTGCAACTGTCGCTTTCGGGGACGATCGTGGCCGCAATCCTTTCCCTCGGTTTTGCGCCCGGCCGGCTGTTCTTCGTTGTGCCGTATCCGGCCGGCAAAGTGGTGGCGGCGCTGCCATTGTTCAGCACCGCGCCAGAGCTTTTCTACATCGGAACAGTCATCGTGATCGCGATCTGCCTGGTCGCGACTTATGCGAACAGCCGGACCATGCTGGCGCGCCTTGCACCCGAAGCGCATGTCACGGAATTTTTCGGCCTTTATGCCCTTTCGGGTGAGGCGACCGGCTTCCTCGCGCCGCTCGCAGTTGCGTTCGCGACCAGCGCATCATCGAGCCAGCAATGGGGCATGGGTGTGATCATCGCCTTTCTGGCGGTTGGCCTCGCAGGCTTGTCGCTGGTCAAAGATCCTAATGCCGGAAGTGGCGCACGCCCGTAAACACCATTGCGAGGCCCGCTTCATCCGCCGCCCGGATGACGTCCTCGTCCCTCACCGATCCGCCGGGCTGAATCACGGAGGTGGCGCCCGCTTCGGCGATCGCGAGCAGACCGTCCGGGAAGGGAAAGAACGCATCCGAGGCCGCTGCTGAGCCAATCGTGCGCGGCTGCGGCCAGTTTGCGGCCTCCGCGGCTTCGCGCGCCTTCATCGCCGCCATCCGCGCGGCATCCACCCTGCTCATCTGACCCGCGCCGATTCCGGCCGTCGAACCATCGTTGACAAAAACGATCGCGTTCGATTTCACGTGTTTGACCACCGTGAACGCGAAAAGAAGATCGTCAATTTCCTGCTCTGTCGGGGTGCGTCGCGTCACCACGTGCAGAGATTCGCGTGTGATCGGCAAGTTGTCGCGGTTCTGGACCAGAAGCCCGCCGGCCACGGAACGGACGAGCCAGTCCGGCGCGCGCGGGTCGGGCAGGCCCCCGGCCGTCAGCAAACGAAGGTTCTTCTTCGCCGAAAGTATCCGAACGGCTTCGGCATCGGCATTCGGTGCGATCATGACTTCGGTGAACAATTTCGCGATTTCCTGCGCAGTATCCGCATTGATCGTTTGATTGAAGGCGATCACCCCACCGAAGGCGCTGACCGGATCGCAGGCGAGCGCTTTGCGATAAGCATCTGCGAGTGAATCGCCAACCGCCGCCCCACAAGGGTTGGCGTGCTTGACGATGACGCAGGCCGGTTTTGCGGCGCCGAATTCGGCCACCAGCTCATAGGCTGCGTCCGTATCGGTGATATTGTTGTAGGATAGCTCCTTGCCCTGAATCTGCTGAGCGGTCGCAACGCCAAACCGTTTGTCGCCGGTAACATAAAACGCGGCCTGCTGATGCGGATTTTCGCCGTAGCGCAACTTCTGCCGCAGCGTGCCGGCGAAGCTGCGGCGCCGGGGCGGTTCCGGTTCGCCCTGCTCTGCCAATTGTCGCGCCAGCCATTCGGAAATCGCGGAATCGTAAGCCGCGGTGCGGGCAAAGGCGATCTGCGCCAATTTGCGCCGGGTTTCGGCATCCATTCCGCCAGCCGCGATTTGCGACAGAACAAGGCCGTAGTCCTCCGGATCGACGACGACCGCGACCCATTCATGGTTTTTGGCGGCGGCGCGAATCATCGCCGGGCCGCCCACATCGATATTTTCGATTACCTCATCGAATGACGCGCCCTTCGCCACCGTCGTCTCGAACGGGTAGAGGTTTGAAACCAGCAGATCGATGCCGGCGATGCCATGGGCCTCCATCGCTTCCGCGTGGACGTCCCGCAGCGCCAGCAGACCGCCATGGATTTTGGGATGCAAAGTCTTCACACGGCCGCCCATGATTTCCGGAAATCCGGTGACCTGCGAAACTTCCGTCACGTCCAGTCCGTCAGCGCGCAGTGCAGCGGCCGTCCCACCGGTGGAGATCAGCTCGACTCCATGACCGGCGAGAGCGCGCGCAAACCCGGCCAGTCCGCTTTTGTCCGAGACCGAAACCAACGCCCGTTTGATCTGCCGCCTGCTCATGCTTCGGTTGCCTATCTGCGGAACAGCCACACGACAAGGGTGAGAACTGCGCTGATCAGAAGCGATGTTACGATCGGGAAGTAAAAACGGAAATTCCCCCGCGCAACCACGATGTCGCCGGGCAGTCTGCCCAGTCCGAGGCGGGTGAGCACGGGCCAGGCAAGTCCCACAAAAAGAAGAATTGCGCCGGCGACGATCAGGACGGTGCGCATGCCTATTCCGCGGCCGCCAGGAATGCGCCGCGGTGCCGCTCGATGGCGTTCCACAGGCGCTGAAATTCTTCATGTTCTAGCGCGCAAAACGCAGCAATGTGACGTTCGGCATGGCTGTCCAGCGCTTCAATTTGCTCCAGCATGGCCCCGAGATGCAGCCCCTCCTCCGCCAAAACACCACTTAGCGAGATTCCGGATTTCTGCTTCGCAAGTACCTGCTGATAAATCCGGTAGGCCCAGATGGCGCGATCCTCGATCACCAGCGACATGTAAAGATAGGGCAGCGACCCGTGGGAATTGCGCAGCGCCGCGGTAATGCGGGCATCGAGCCGGCCCATGTAGAATTTCGCACTGGCTCCGGCGAGTGTATGCGCCGCGCCATAATGCAGCGTCTGTCCTGCGGCCCGTTCGGCGGCGCGCTTGAAGAAATACGCGTGCCGGGTCTCTTCCGCGAGGTGCTTCAGCACGGCGGCATCCGGCGCCTGCGAACGCGCCAGCATGATCTTGCGGCTGCCGATATGTTCGAGCAGTGACAGCGTGTTGAGGAAACGGGCGTGCCGCGCCACATCTGCGCAGATCGCTTCCAGCGTGTCGCGCGTTACCGTGGCCGCCTTGCCGGCGCCATCATTTCCCGACAAGGGCAAGCGATTCATCAATGACACCATAAATCCGCTCAAGCTCGGCAGGCCCTGCGCAATAGGGCGGCAGGACATAAACTACATTGCCCAGGGGGCGCAGCAGCACGTTGTGTTCAAGATAGAATGCGGCGAGGCGCGGACCAAGACCGGCAAGATATCCGGGGTCCGAAACATTCAATTCCACAGCGGAGATCGTACCGGATTGCCGGACTGCCGCAACCTCTGGCCGGCCGGCCAATCGCTTCAGCGCGCCGGCATGGTATTCGCTGATTGCTGCAATCCGGGCAAGGACGGGTTCTTCATTCCAGACATCCAGATTGGCGGCGGCCGCGGCGCAGGCAAGCGCATTGCCCGTATAGGAAGAGCTGTGAAAAAATGTGTGTGCACGATCCGGCGACCAGAAGGCGTCGTAAAATTCGTCGCTCGCGAGCGTCGCGCCCATGGGCAGAAAACCGCCCGTGATTCCCTTTGACAGGCACAACAGGTCGGGGGCGACACCTGCCTGTTCACAGGCGAACAGCGAACCCGTGCGGCCGAAACCGGTCATGACTTCGTCGAGGATCACCCACACGCCATAATGGCGGCAGATTCTCGCGATCTCTGCAAGCACGCGCGGCGGATACATCAACATGCCGCCCGCGCCGAGCACCAGCGGCTCAAAAACGGCCGCCGCGAAACTGTCGCGATCCGAACGGACCAACGCTTCAAGCGAATCCAGGGTTCGTTGTTCTGAGCCAGCGTGTGGAAACGGCACAAACGAGACCTCGAACAGCATTCGGCCATAGGGCGCGTTGAACACGCCACGATGGCCGACCGACATCGCGCCGAACATGTCGCCGTGATAGGCGTGCTCCATGGCAATGATGCGATGCCGTGGTTTGCCCCGGTTATGCCAGGCGCCGACGGCCATTTTGATCGCCACCTCAACGGCCGTCGAACCGGTGTCGGAGAAGAACACATGCTTTAGGCCCTGGGGCGCCTGTTTCAGAAGTTTCGTCGCAACCTGCTCTGCCGGTCCGTGCGTGAAGCCGGCGAATATCACCTGTTCCAGTTGGTGAACCTGTTCCTGAATCGCCTGCACGATGCGCGGGTGTCCATGGCCGTGGGTGATCACCCACCACGATGAAATCGCGTCGACAATGGCCCGGCCATCGGCGCAGAACAGATAAGCGCCCTCCGCGCGCTGCACGAATATTTCCGCCGCGCTGAGCGCATGTTGGGTAAAGGGGTGCCAGATCGCCGACTTCACGTTGCTTCGTGCGCCAATCCGAAATCCTCACGCCGAAATCCGGCCGTGAAGGCGGAGCGCAGCGCGCCGGCATTGAGGGGATGGAGGAGAGGCAACCGGCCGAGGATGGTCACCTTGCCAAACCCGGCAATGGTCCGCCGTGTATCGGCAATCTCGTCGCCAACGAACACAACGCCCAGCAGTGGAACGGAGCGGCGCCCCAAAGCTTCGATGGTGAGCAGCGTATGGTTGATCGTGCCAAGCGCCGTGCGCGCGACCACAATGACGGGTGCGTGCCAGCGTGCGAACAGGTCAATTTGCAGCGAGGTCCGGGTCAATGGCACAAGCACGCCGCCAGCACCTTCGACGATGAGCAGGCCGTCCATGAATGGCAGATTCAGCCTGTCGGGATCGATCTGTATGTCATCCAGTTCGGCGGCGCGGTGCGGCGACAGCGGCTCGCGCAACCGGTAGCCTTCCGGGAGAATTCGAGCGGCTGGAATTCCTGTCATTGCCGCCACTGCTTCCGAATCTGTCTGCCCCGTCAGGCCAGACTGAATCGGCTTCCAGTAATGCGCGTCCAGGGCAAGAGTCAGCATCGCCGACACGACGGTCTTCCCGACGCCCGTATCGGTGCCGGTGACGACAAGCGCCCTCATGCCGTGGCCATGGCAAGGCGCAGCGCGCCCGCGAGCGCGGTAATTTCGTTCTCGCTGTGATCGGCGTGAATCGAAATGCGCAGACGCGATGTGCCATCCCGAACGGTTGGCGGCCGTACGGCGCGCACGTCAAAACCTGCCCGCTGCAAAACACTTGCGACCGCCAGCGTCCGGCCCGCATCGCCGAGGATCACGGGGATGATCTGGGTGCCGCGAAACTGCGTTTCCGGGCACAATGCGTCATGGGCACTGCTGGCAAGTTGACGCAGACGGGCGCGCCGCCAGGGCTCTTCGTCAATCAATTGCAGGGCTCGATGCACCAAAGCCGCGGTCAGGGGCGGTGGCGCGGTGCTGTACACAAACGGCCTGGCCCGGTTGATCAGATAATCCGCAATGGGCGCAGATGCGCAGATCAGGGCGCCGGCCACGCCCAACGCTTTCCCGCAGGTGTGCACGGAAACGACACGGTCCTGCGGCAGGTGCCCCGCGCAGCCTCGCCCGCGCGCGCCGAAAATCCCGGTCGCGTGCGCTTCGTCGACGACCAGCATGGCATCGTGCATGGGCGCGAGCGCCGACAGCTCGTCAACCGGCGCGAGATCGCCGTCCATGCTGTACACGGACTCCACCGCAATCAGCAGTCTCCGCGCGCCTGTCTCCCGCACTTTCGCAAGCTGATGCCGGAAGTCCTCCAGATCGTTATGGCGCGCACGGAAACGCTTCGCGGCTGATGCGCGGATACCCTCTTTCATGCTGGCATGGATGTTTTCATCGAACACCACCGCGTCCTGACGTT
>JANWHR010000259.1 GCA_025450355.1 Micropepsaceae bacterium | reverse complement strand
GCCTCGGGAAATACGCGCTCCGGCTGATCACCGAGACTGAACAAAGCCTCTTTGCATCCGGCGCGCGCTCCGCGTTCGGCGACTTCCAGAACTTCGTCCGGCGTCATGTATGCCGGCGCGCCCGGCAGCGGATCGGCACGAAACGTACAGTAACCGCAGTAGTCGCGGCAGAGATGCGTCAGCGGGATGAATACCTTCCGCGAGTAGCTGACGATGTTCGCCTTGAATCGCCGCCGCAGTGATGTCGCCGCAGCGAGCAGGTCCCGCAGTTCGGCGCGCTCCATCAGCAGCAGCGCCTGTTCCCGCGAGATTCCGCGCCCCTCCAGCGCGCCTGCCAGAGCGCGATCAGGGTCGCGGACAGGAGCCGCTGAGCGCGTCGCCACCGAACTCACGTCACTCCTGCCGGCGGTTTTTTGAAAAGTCGTAATCCCGGCCGAATTCGCTCTCAAAACGCCAGCGGACCTGTCCGGGAGCCCATTCGCCCGCGAATACCGCCTTCAGAAAGTGTTGCTGGGCTGACCAGGCCGCATCTGCCTGCGCCTTCCGGAACCGCCCAGGCATGGTGTCGTTTAGCCAGCCATGCGGTGCGCCCCCGTAAAGATGGATTTCATAAGACCTGTTGTGACTTTCCAGCGAGTCCCGAAACCTGCAAACGTCCGGCACTGAAATCAGGTGGTCGTCCGATCCAAATGCGCCAAACACCGGGCAAGGCAGTGCTGCGATGATTTTATCGAGCGGTTCCGGCTGCACCTTCGTCACTTCCCACTCACGCGGCGCGGCGGCGCCATACCACACCACGGCAGCCTGGATCGGACGTGCCGCGGCAAACAGCAGCGGATGCCGTCCTGTCTGGCAGAATCCGGCCACCGCGATTTTGTGCAAATCGCCCAGACGATTGGTTTCCAGGAACGCAAGCACGTTTTCGAGGCTCACCACCGATTCGGGATCGGTCATGTCATAGCGTGAGCTGCCGGCCGTCAGCGCCGCATGATCAGGATGGCGGAAAAAGAAATTTGGCGCACAGGCGACAAACCCATCCGAAGCACAGCGCCGCGCCAGATCCTCCGTGTGCCGAACAAGGCCATAGCGTTCATGCATCAGCACCACAGCCGGATAATTTCCCGGTTGCCGCGGCTGTGCCACCAGCATTGGCATGCCGTCAGGACATTGCACCATTTCGGTTGCGATTTCTGCCATGCGTCACCGCCTCATCAAAGCAATCGCCTGATCCGTTGTCATGACGCGCGCCATGCGCGGAAATACGCGATCCATGAAGAAATCATGATTGGGCCCGCGCGTGGAATAACATGCGTCGCGGATCACCACGATCCCGTAATCCAGATCACGTGCGGCAAAGATGGTGCTGGCGACGCCCACATCCGTGGAACCGCCCGCAATAACGATGGTTGCGATTTCGCGAACCCGCAGCTGCAGATCGAGATTGGTCTGGAAAAACGAACTCCACCTCTGCTTCGGGATCATGATGTCGCCCTCGGCGGCGGCCAGCTCGGGCGCAATTTCCGCATCCCTGGACCCCCGATGGAAGTGGGGGCGAATCGGCGCATGGCGAACGCTTTCACTGTGCAGGTCCATGTCCGTGTCGGTCAGGCGATCAACCGAATCCGCGTGATCCGGCGCATGCGCGCCGGAAGGATAGAACACCGCGATTGCGGCTTGGCGCGCGGCCCGCAAAAGGCGTTGCATATTGCCGATAATGTTGCGCTCGGCCAGAAAATCCCTTTTTGCCCGATCGGCGGGATGCAAATAGCCGTTCAGGGCATCAAACAGGACGAGCCCCGTGCTTCGGCCTGTCAACGCAGTTTCGACTCGCGAAAGTTTGGCCATCTTAATGGAGCGACAGCTTCCGCAGCCGCTGAACGATCTTCGGCGGCGTCCGGTACGCCTCTTCAATGGTTTTTGCCAACTGTTCTCCTGTCCGGGGGGAGCTGACTCCCAAATTCATTCTCTTCGTGTCGGCGAGGAACGCTGGATCGGTGAAAGTGGCGAAGACCGCCTTCCGCATTAACGCCACCCGATCGGCCGGGACATCCGGCGGCATCAGATAGGGCCGGCCCATGGCGACTTCCGCAAGACCCGCTTTCAACAGCAGCTTGTCATCAGGATTGGTGACGAGATCGAGCGCCGAGGGAACATTCGGCAGCGACGGTTCGCGCTCCAGGCCGAATTGCAGCAGCACCTTGATTTTCTTTTCCGTTCTCCACGCCGGCTGGGTCGCGTTCAGGGTGTTGAGGAACATGCTGGGAAATCCATCCACTTCCCCGCGTTCCATGGCGAGATAAACGTCGGTCTGTCCGGTGTATCCGACAACAATGCGCATCTTCGTCCCGAGCGTCGCATTCAACAGCCGCGCGTAAAAACTCGGCGTGGAATTGGCTCCGGACGATCCAACCGAGATTTCCCGTTTCCTCAGATCTTCGATCGAGTTCACCGGGGCCGTATGCCACACGGTCACCAGTCCGGTTTCCACCGTGGGCGAGCCCAGCCAGTTGAACCGGATCGGATCATATTTTGCTTCCGGTGTGCCGAGCAGGGGTTCAACCGGCGTGTTGTTGTCCGCGGCGCCAATCATGGTGCCATCCTTTGGCGCGGTGGTGTACAGGTAATTCATCCCCACAATGCCGCCCGCGCCGGGCATGTTCTGCACCACGATCCGCGGCGATCCCGGCAGGTGATTTCCGAGATACCTGGCCACCGTGCGCGCCATGATGTCGTAGCCGCCGCCGGGCGCGTCGGTGACGATCAGCATTAGGGTTTTGCCTCGGTAAAACTCGTTGGCAGGTTGCGCCGATACAGCCACAGGCCAGAACAGCAGCGCGATAAAAAGGGCGGTGACGGCGTGGCGCATCTCAATATGGCCGCGTGGTTCCGGCAACTGTCGTGCGCAGCATCAGCCGTCGCTCATTCGCCGGAAAATCCGTTCGTGCATGGGACGAACAGCGGTTGTCCCACAGCAGCAGATCGTCCTTCCGCCAAACATGCGTGTACACAAATTCCGGCCTCTCTGCCTGATCGAACAGCGCGTTCAGCAGATGGTCGCTTTCCGCCGGTTCCATGTCGATGATTTTCACCGTCATCAGCCGATTGACGTAAGCCACCTTGCGACCGGTCTCCTCATGCGTGCGGAACACGGGATGGACACATTCATTGAAGGCTGCGACGCCGCGGTCATCGCCGCGCTGCGTCGAACCGTAATTGTAATGATGCAGCGCGTGCCGGCTTTCCAGAGCCGCACGAACCTCCGGGCCAAGAGTTTCGTAGGCCGCATAACCGCTGGCAAACAGCGTGTCTCCACCCTGCGAGGGAATCTCGACCGAGTACAGCAACGTCGCCTTGCTCGGGACCTGCTTGTGGATCATGTCATGGTGGAACATCATTTCGCCATCTGGCAGAGCCCCGATCGGCTCGCCGTTTTCGCGAATGTTCGAAATCAGCATGATTCCGGGAAGCATCCGTGAAAACCCCGGCGGATGATATTTGGCCGGGCGATCCAGATGGCCGGGCTCGCCAAAATATGCCGTCACACGCAGCAGATCTTCCTGCGTGAGGTTTTGCTCCGGAAACACCAGCACGAGGTGATCAAGCCATGCCTGATAAATCTGACGCACGGTTTCGCCGTCCGGCCGCTGCCGCAGATCAATCCCACGGATTTCCGCCCCTATATGCGCGGTAAGCGGCTTTACCTGCAGTCGTTCCCTTGTGATTACATTCATGGTTGGCGCCTGCAATTCTGATCGTTGAGAGTACCGAATGCGGTCAGGCTGGCGCAACAGCACGTTCGGGCTGTTTTCGGCCCGGAAGAGCCACTCCGCGGATCAAATCTGCGGCTTTTTCGGCGATCATCATGACCGTCGCATTGATGTGGGCGGACACTGGTTCGGGCATGGCGGAAGCGTCCACGACGCGCAATTTCTCTGTGCCGCGAACCCGAAGCTGCGAATCCAGAACGCAGTCATTCCGAATGCCCATTGCGCAGGTCCCCGCCGGGTGATGCGCCGTCACGCAGGTCCGCCGAATCCAGACATCGATGTCCGTGTCGCTTTGGACCTTCTCGCCCGGCGAAGTTTCGTTGCCGCGATGGGCATCCAGAGCGGACTGCAGCGCAACCTCGCGCGCGCGTTTGAAGCCGTCACGCAACCTCGCGATATCTCCCGGTTCCTTCAGCAGGTTGAAGAAAATCCGGGGGTGCGCCTTCGGATCAGCCGATCGCAGTCTGATCTCTCCACGGCTTTCCGGGCGAAGCAGGGCCGGCCGAATGCCGAAACCGTCAACATAGGCTGGCCTCAGCAGCGGAAACCAGAGATGCGCCTGCGGAGGGGCGCCGCGAAACATGAATTCGAGATCGGGTGCGGCCAGTTCGGTTCGTGTTTTGATAAATGCATGCAGGCCACCGGGCACCACGGTTGCCGGACCCGTTCCGCTCAACCAGGCCCGTAGCATCGCCACCGGCATCCGGTCTATTCGCATCGCATCCCGGAACGGACCGGCATTGGGCCGGCTGAACATGATCAGGACCGCGGTGTGATCATGGAGATTGCGGCCAACCGGCAAATCCAGCAGCGGCCGAATGCCCAGCTTGCGCAGCTCATCGGCCGGTCCGATCCCTGAAAGCATCAGGATTTGTGGTGAGTTGAACGCCCCGGCGGAGACGATCACTTCGGCATCGGCAAACGCCTGCGTCACCCTTCCGCCGCACGAGTATTCTATCCCTTCGGCGCAAACGCCATTCATCAGGACACGGTGCACCAGGGCGCGGGTGATCACCGTGAGATTGCGTCGTCCCCGTGCCGGAGTCAGGTAGGCGGTTGACGCCGAACACCGCCTGCCATTGCGGATCGAGTACTGGCTACGGGCGAATCCCTCATGCCGCCCGGCATTGTAATCGTCGATGACGGGATAACCCGCTGCGGCTGCCGCGTCGAGCCAGGCGGAGAACAGCGGATCGCGCGTTTTTGCCCATTCGACGCCAATCGGACCATGCCCTCCACGCCAGGTGTTTTCGCCATCCTCCCAGGTCTCGCAACGTTTGAAATAGGGGAGTACCTCTGCGTAGGACCACCCATGCGCGCCGTTCTGCGCCCACCGGTCGTAATCGGAAGGATCGCCACGGGTGAAAGCCATGACATTGATGGATGAACTTCCGCCAAGGACCTTGCCGCGCATCGCCTCGATGCGCCGGCCATTCAGCGCGGGTTCGGGTTCACTGTCATAGCCCCAATCGAACATGCGCGCCTTGTGCATGCGCCCAAGGCCCAGCGGAATATGCAGATAGGGGTGGCGGTCCGGCCCGCCTGCCTCCAGCAGCAGAACACGCGCGCGCCCGTCTTCGCTCAACCGGTTGGCGAGAATGCAGCCCGCCGATCCCGCACCCACAATGATGTAATCGTAATGGCTCGCCGCGTTCATTTTGCCAGCGCGGCTGCTTCGGCGACGACCTGTTTCGGCGCGGCATAGGCCTGTTTCAGCAGGTCCGAGATTTGCGCGCCTGTGAGCGGATCAATCTCGAGGGAAAGCTTTGCCGCTTCCGCGCGAAAATCCCCGTCCTGCATGGTCGCATCGAAGGCACGGCGAAACAGCGCGACCCGATCCGCGGGCGTGCCGGGCGGCAGGGCGAAGGGCCGCCCCATCTCCTGCCGGATCAGAATCAATTGCAGAATCTGTCTGTCCCTGCCGCTGACGAAATCGAGCGCCGACGGTACCGAAGGCAGTTCTTTCAGCCGGTTCAGCCCGATCTGCAAAATCACGTTCACCCGGTGGTCGCGAAACCAATCCGGGTGCGTGGCTTTCAGAGTCGAATAAGACATTCCGCACACGCCATCGACCTCGCCCCGTTCCAGGGCTAGCGTCACACCCGATCCCTCTGCATAGCCGGTGATGACCCGGAACTTCGTACCGAGAAAGCGATTGACGATTTTCGGCATGATGGCGGAATTACCCGTGGCGCCCGATGCGGCGACGGTGATCTCGCGTGTGCGCGCTTGTTCAATGCGCGTGACGGGCGATTCTTTCCGCGTAATACAGATGTTTTCCAGCTTTCCGATGCTGCCGATCCAGTTGAATTTACCTCCGTCGAAACGTGCAGCCGTTTCACCGAACAGCGGGTCCATGGCGGCGCCGTTGGTCAGTGCGGCAAATGTCAGGCCGTCCGGAGTGGTGGAATTGTACAGGCTGTTGGCCGCGATCAGCCCGCCGGCGCCGGGAACATTCTTCGGCACAATCGCCGGATTTCCCGGAATGTGTTTGGTGATGTAGCGCGCAAGCGTGCGCGCATAGGTGTCGTAACCGCCGCCCGCGCCGCTCGCGACCAGCATCACCACCTGTTTGCCACGGTAGAAGGGCGCGCGATCCGCAGCGAAAACCTGCGATCCGAATGCAGCGGTTATCGCCGTCAGCGCCAGTGCCGCGACCGTCTTCAACATGGCCTACCCCGGCAACATTTCCGCCAGCAGCCGGCCAAAGCCGCGGACCGGCTGACGGATGGTGAGCCGCTGTTGAATTTCCCAGCAGCGCGCCGGTACCGGATGCACCACCGGCACGCCGAGATCCTGTTCGAGCAGGTCGAGGATTCCCATGATGCGCCACCCTGAGCCAAGCAGGTAGATCGCCTGCGCCTCCTTGCGGTGCTTCAGGAAAATCTCTTTCACATGGGCATAAACCTGTTCCTGTGACAGAAGCCCGGCGCTCTGAAATGGAACGTCGATACCCTCCATTGCCAGAACGTCAAAACCTGCATCGTGGAAATAGCGCGCAAAGGTTTCGTTGATCTGCCCGGGGAAATAGGAGGCGCCAACGAAGCGCTTCGCCTTCAGCGCATGCAGTGCGCGAATGTGGTTTGTGCCCGAAGTGAACACGGGGATGCCGTATTGCTTTTCCCATTTCCGGATCAGCTCAGCCTCTCCCTCATAACCGAGCATAATGAAAGACGCCGCGCCTTCCGGGACAAAGAGAGCGACCTCACTCTCCGAGAGTTTCGCGTTCTGACGGTCATGTTGCTGACTGTCATCCGTCAGATCTCG
>JANWHR010000258.1 GCA_025450355.1 Micropepsaceae bacterium | reverse complement strand
CGATATCGCTTCGGAGGTGCAGGGGCACTGGGGCCGGTTTATCAGCTTCAAAACCGCCGATGGCAGCCGAACCATCGCCGCCGTCTATTTCCGCAATGAGCGGCTGTACGAGATTGAGGCGAGTGCACCGGCCGGGACTTTCAATGCCGTGTCGTCCGATATGGTGCGCTTCCAGCAGTCCCTGCGGTTTACCGGCAGTCCGCGCAGCCGCCGCTTTGCTTCGGAACCTGTTCAGGGCGAACCGTCGAGTTTTGGCGGGCGGTTGTATGGTTCGGCCGGGGGCGGATGATCAGAGCGTAGCGCGCGCCTGTTCCGTCAGGCCAATTCGATTTTGCCGTGATCGTCGCAGTGATCGCCATGGGCGTGGTGCAGACGTCCCTTGACCAGATAATCCGTATGGCTGCCGTGCGGAACGGACGGGTGACCGCAGTCCGGCCCGTGTTTGTGCCCGGCGCAGCTTCCGGTGGGCTGACAACGCTCCGGCGCATTCGCGTCGATTTCGATGGCATGTTCGTCCACATGATCACCATGGGCGTGATGCAGATGCCCGTCATGCAGGTAATCGGTGTGGCCGTGATGACGGACCGCGATGTGACCGCAGCCCTGCCCGTGTTTGTGGGCGTGCTGCCCGTGCTGATGTTCTGCACTTGCCATCTGTCATTCTCCATCCGGGGCTGCAATGAGAAAACGGCCGGAACGGGCAATCGTTCGCCTGCCCTGCTGATGGTATGATCCGGCCGGAACCTCACGGGAGAGTCAACATGACGGGGCTGTTGTTGCGCTGCTGTACAGGCGCCGGATTGCTTGCGGCATGTGTCTTCTGCGCAGGTGGTGCAGAGGCGAAGAACTACATCACGGAAACGCGCGCGCAATCGCGTGGCTATTCCGAAGCCGTCGTCACCGAAGGTGGCAAGATGGTCTGGCTGGCAGGCCAGACGGCGACGGCGGATGATGCGGGCAAATCGCTCGCCGGTGATTTCGACGGCCAGGTGCGCCAGCTTTTCAAAAACCTGGACCGGACGATGCAGAAAGCCGGCGGCCGGCTTTCGGACATCGTCCAGATGACGGTGTTCATCACCGATGTGCGCAACGGCGACCGTTTCGTCAAACTTCGCCACGATCTGCTGAAAGACAATTTTCCGGGCAGCGCAATGATCACGATTTCCGCGCTTGCCGCGCCCGCGGCCAAAATCGAAATTCAGGGCTATGCCGTGATTGGGGGCCGCTAATGCGGCCTTTGATCATGCGAAGAAATCCGCCGCCTGCGCTGAGATTCACCGCGATTGCGCTGGGGGCAGGCGCGGTGGGGGCGCTCGCGATTGGCGCACTGGCGATCGGGGCACTGGCCATTGGCCGCCTCGCGATCCGGCGAATGGCCATGGAACGCGCCCGCATCGGTAGCTTGGAAATTGATAAGCTGACGGTGCGCCGATTGACCGTCACGGAAACGTCCAACAGTCCAGCAGGGAAGCAATGAAACGGCTGATGATTGCGTCCGCGGTGTTTGCGGCAACGACGGCACAGGCGGCAACGAGTTATGACCGCGGTGGCCCCCCGCCGCAGCAATTCGTGCTTTCCGGCGCGGCGGCCGGCCGGTTGCACGATCACGTGTCGATCAATCTCGCCACCGCCGAGAGACTGGTTGCCGCATGTCAGGCGATTGCGCGCAAGGCAAACAGTGCGGTGGTCGTGGTGATTCTCGATCCGCAAGGCCTGCCGGTGCTGGAAAGCCGCATGGACGGTGAAGGCTGGGTGCAAATCAGGGCGACGGAAGCCAAAACCATGACCGCGCTGCGCACGCGTGCACCGTCCCATGTGTTGACAAACCGCAATGCCCAAGACCCGTTCACCAGCGCAAACATGGCAGGCTACGGGCTGACCACAAACAAGGGTGGGCTTCCGATCATCGTGAACGGACAGATGATCGGCGCCATGGGCGCAGGCGGCATGGCAACTCCGGCAGGCGAGGAAGCCTGCGTTCGCGATGCACTGGAACAGGTCATCGGCCCACAGCCGCCGCTGCTTCCCGATGTGCCGCCGCAACGCAATGCCGCGACAGGTGGGCGCGGCGGCCGGTAAACTGCGAAGCGCGTTCAGCGCAAGCGAAACACGAGCATCTGGTCCGTTAGTCCGAGACCGCCGCAGCGCAGTGTGCCGCCCGGGAAATAGGCAGCCGAACCGACCGTGGCGGCGCCAAAGGCCTGCCGCGCGCCCGGCAGGCCCGTTAGCGGCCGCCACCTGTTCGTTTTGGGATCATAACCTTCGACGCTGTCAAAGTCCTCGCCACCGCCAAAAGCGGCGTGGGGGTCAAGCTTTTTGCATTCACCGCCGGCATAGATCAGCAGGCCATCATAGTAAACGGCCGCCCCGCCGCTTCGGGGCGTCGGGATGGGCGCCGCCTTTGACCATCTATCCGTCAACGGATCATAGACGTCGTGTTCACCAACGTTGTCGGTTTGGCCCCCGCTGCGGCCGCCGATCACGTGGATTTTTCCGTCAATGGCCGCGACGCCCATGTGATCGCGCGCAATCGGCATCGCCGCCGCCTGGCTCCATCGGTCGGTGGCAGGGTCGTAAACTTCGTGGAGAGTGAGAGGCGCAGGATCACGCGCCCTGCCGCCGAGGACGTGAATTTTTCCATTCACCTCGACGGCGCTGACCGAACCACGGCGGGAACCGAGAGGCGCAAGCCATCGCCAACTGTTGGACGCCGGATCGAACGCAAGCGCGGCGTTTTGGGCGTTGGCGTGAATAAGGCTGGTGAAACCGCCAAAGACATAAAGCCGGTGGTTATATCCAACGACACCAACGTGGCTCAATCCGATCGGCATGGGCGCGCGTTCACGCCATTTGTCCGTCGCCGGATCATATTCGTAATTGACCGACGATCCCCAGGTGCCGGAACCCATGTCGGAAGATCCAGGGAGAAGGTGCGGAAAGAAACTGGAGCCGCCGACGACGTAAACCTTTCCGTCGAGAGCCGCGACGCCGGAATCGCCGGTTCCCGTTGGCATTGTGGACGCGGCCGACCAGCTTCCCCGATCCTGTGTGTCGGCGGCCCCGGCCGATTCGGTCGTGCCGGTCAGCGACACGAGTGGGACCAAAAATGCGAATACCAGAGTGTGTCGAATTCCGTTCACGCGCGACCGCTCCCACCCAATCTCAGCATCGATGAATGAGTAAAGCTTTCGGCCAACGGCTACAACGACGGGATGATCGCGCGCGGCGGCTACGGTGGGTTGTTTTCACACGCCAGCTGCGAAGAGTTGGGCGATGGTGTTCACGGCGAGTTCCGCCTCGGCGCGGTCCGGATCGGTCGAAACATCATTGAACCCCTGATATTCGCCGCGGAAGTGCTGGAACACGAACTCATCGCGGCGCGCAAGAAACAGGGTCGCGCGATAGAGAAGCGCGTAATGAATTCCGGGCTGCGGTTGCATGCGCGCAAGCTGACCGCGCACGGGGACCAGCGAATTGTCGCCCAGCAGCGCCTGGGCACCATAGCCGGTACAGTTGATCAGAACCTTTTCCGGAAGTTGAGCAAACTCCGCCGGGCTGTGGAATTCCCGCAAGGTGATGCGCCCGCCCTGCGAGCGGAACCGTGAGAGAAGATAATCCGTATATTGCGCGATATTGAACATAAGAATCGGCGTGCGGCGGACCCGGCGTTGTCCGAACGGATGTGCGCCAGGGGCAAAGGCATCTCCGCGGGGCAGCAGGTCTGGCGTGAGTTCGCTCTGCAGCTCGGCAAAATGGTTGTCCGCGTCCGTCTCCAAAGCAGTGCGCCGGAATTCCGGTTCATCGGCAATTTCATATTGGTTGATGAATTCCACGGGATTGCCCGGCCGGTGAAGCAGGGTCGAATAGTTCTGATATGACCTGCGGCACATGCCCTGCCACAGCGTTTTGAACTCCGGCGTCGCATAGCGTTCGAAGCAGATGCGCGAATCCGGCGTGAACAGGCCGGTGGCGAGCGAAGACCGGACATTGGGCGGCAATTCTTTGGCATAGATCGTGACTCGGGCGCCCGCGCGTTGCAGCAACAGCGCCGAGGTCATGCCGAGGGCGCCGCAGCCGATCACCGCGATCTCGCGTTCACCAGTGGCCAGCGCTTTGCGGGCGGCGATCTCGCCCGATCCCCGGGACAGCGACCAGCCGCTGCCGCCGTGGCCATAGTTGTGAACCACGGTCTTTCCGGCGATCTGCTCGACGTCCAGCCGGGGACCCTGCGGCCGGAAAGGGCGTGTGCAAACGGTGATGCGGCTGATCCGCGCCACGCTGGCATCCAGCGGCCGGAGTTGAAGCCGTGCGGCGCCCTGCGCGCCCGCGCCAATTGTGCCGGCACAGCGCGGCAGGACACCAAGGCAGAGGCTGGCGCCGGCGCCCGACAGAAATCGCCGGCGGCCTAAAACAGACGTCATGATCCGCGATTAGAACAGTCGCGCGAAACGATCCACCTTCATTGTGTCAAAAGCCGGTGTAGTGGCCTGGCCAGCGCCCCCCTTCCGAAGAGCTGTGGGCCGGTCAGAGACGGCGGATGGTCCGTATGGGGAGCGATTCGCGGGCGCGCGTCCGTTCCTCCACCAGCTTCAGCGGTTCGGTTGAAACCTGCATCCAGAATCCGTTGGCGTGGATCAGCCGTTCCGCATCCAGCATGATCCCGACATGGCCTTTCCAGAATACCAGGTCGCCGCGTGCCAAAGGCGAATGCGGCGAAAGCGCAGTTCCCAGACTCGCCTCCATCATGTCCGTGTCGCGCGGAGATCTGATCCCGCCCGCTTCGAGCGCACTCTGCACAAGGCCGGAACAGTCGATGCCCGCCATGGTCTTGCCGCCCCAAACATAGGGTGCGCCGGTAAACTGTTCCGCGACCGAGACCCAGTCCGGCGCTGCCCGGTCAAACGGCGCGATGTGCCCGGCAAAAGCAAAGAGGCCGTTGCCCAACCTTGCGAAGCGGTCGCCCGGCTCCATCACCGATAGTTTTGCGTTCATCGGCAGGATTTCGCGCACGCCCAGCTTCACGTCAGGCGCGAAAAACAGCGGCGTAGCCGGCGCGACCACATGATGCGTGGCGGGCGCGGGTGGCCCGAAATCCTCCGCGCGGGCATAGCCCACATAGCTGTCCAGCGCGGCCTGTCCCCAGACCCAGCCGTCCTTCTCCTCATAAACCTGGAATCGTTCGCCAAACAGCAGTTGCGTCTGCTGACCCGAATATTCGCTTTTGGTCGCAAACAGGCCGGTGGTCCCACGTACCGCCTGCATCAGCCGGCCTACCGAATAGGCCGCGGCTGCGATTTTGTCTCTCAGATGGGCTGCCGCGAGGTCAGGACGCGCAGGCGTCAGCCGCGGGTCGTAATCCGCCGTCACGGCGTGCGGCCGAACCGCTGCCGGACGACCGCGAACATTGCGCGTAAGCCATTGGCCTCGGCCCCCCGCCGCCGCCCCGGTTTCGGCCGGTCGGTCCAGGCCGGAATGTCGAAATGCGCCCAACATTTCGTGTTTGACACGAAACGATCGAGAAACAGCGCCGCCGTAATCGCCCCCGCCAGCGGATAGTCCGGCGCGTTGTTTACATCGGCGATGGGACTGTCGATGGCGGTCTCGTAAGAGCGCCAGAGCGGGAGCCGCCATAACGGGTCGTGCACTTCCCGGCCGCGTTCCATGAGATCGGATGCCAAGCCATCGTCATCGGTAAAAAAGGGCGGCAGTTCCATCCCGGTGGCGGCGCGCGCCGCGCCCGTGAGGGTGGCCAAGCAAAACATCAGCGCCGGTTCTTCGCGGTCGGCTTCGGCGAGTGCGTCGGCCAGAATGAGCCGGCCCTCAGCATCCGTATTGCCGATTTCCACAAACAACCCCTTGCGGCTGGGCAGCACATCGCCAGGACGGTAGGCAACGCCGGACACGCTGTTTTCAACCGCCGGGATCAGCACCCGCAGCCGCACCGGAAGACTGCTCTCCATGATCGCATGGGCGAGACCAAGCACACAGGCAGCCCCGCCCATGTCCTTTTTCATGGTCGCCATGCCTGAGGCGTTTTTCAGGTCCAACCCGCCGGTATCGAAGCATACGCCCTTGCCGACCAGAGTCACCTTCGGGTGCTCGTCACGCCCCCAGACGACGTCGATCAGCCGCGGCGTGCGCGGACTGGCCTGCCCCACCGTGTAGATCAGCGGATAATCCGATTTGAGCAGCTCGCCGCCTTCGATGACGCTGACCGTGGCGCCCTGCGCTTCGGCAATTTTGCGCGCCGCCATCTCGAGCTCGGCCGGGCCCATGTCGTTGGCCGGGGTATTGATCAGGTCGCGGGCAAGAAACACGCCCTCCGCAACCCGTGACACCGTTTCGGCGTCAACGCCTTCCGGAATCACCAGCCGCGGATCCTCGCGCGAAGTTGCACGCGGGGTGCGGCGATAACGTTCGAACCGGTAGGTGCCGATCGCCCAGCCGTACAGCGCGCGCGCGCCGCCAAATCCATCCGGCACATATTCCAGGCGATAGATACCGGACGGCAGACGCTCGGAAAACAGGGCGAGCGCGTGCGGGTCACGGCCTTTGCCGAGCCCGAGCACGGCACCCGCAAGCGCGCCGCCATCGCCGGGCAGCAGAGCAAGCTCACCGTCCTTTCCGGTGAAACCGGTTGCGCGAAGCCAGGCCGCGTGGGCCGGTGGCAGACGCTCCAGGAAAGCGTTCACTTCGCCCTGAAGAACCGCATAAAGCGGGCGCGCCGGCCGCGAGCCCAGTTCCACAGAGGTTACGAATAGCCTGCGCAGATGCTGTTGTTATAGGAATGGCTCGCCCCCTTCGCAATGCATCGCGATCACATGCAGCACGCACAATCCGAAACCCGCTACACGTTGTTCATCGGGACGAAGAATTTTTCATCCTGGAGCCTGCGCGCATGGCTGGCGGCCAGGATGGCCGGAATGCCGTTTTCCGAAGTGGTCATTCCGCTGCGCCAGCCGGAGACCAAATCCGCGATTCTGCGCCACTCACCTTCGGGTAAAATTCCGCTGCTTGTGATCGAGTCCACCAACGGCAAGCAGTTGGTCTGGGACAGTCTCGCCATCTGCGAAAGCGTGGCGGAGCGATTTCCCGCGGCGCAGCTTTGGCCGGACGATCCTGCCGCGCGTGGCGAAGCCCGCAGCATCAGCGCGGAGATGCATTCCGGTTTTCCCGAACTCCGGACGGCCCTGCCGATGGATATTGTGGCGCGGAACAAGCCGGGCGTCCTGACGGAGACGGTGCAGGCGCAGGTCGCGCGGATTCTCGGCCTGTGGGAATTGGCGTTGACCCAATTTGGTGGTGGCGGCGGATTTCTATTCGGCCGCTTTTCCATTGCCGATGCCTTTTACGCGCCCGTCGTGACGCGCTTCGTCACCCACGGGATCGAGCTCCCGCCCCGCCAGCAAGCCTATGCCGAGCGCGTGCTGGCGCTGCCCCCGATGCGGGAGTGGGCCGCCGCGGCCCGTGAAGAGCGAGGGGAGAGAAGCGAGTAGCGAGAGGTGCGGGCTGGAAGCCCGCGGTACAAGAGAGGAGCGAAGGTGCCAGGCGCCGCTTCAGGGGCCCATCGCGCGATTCAGGCGGCGCCAAAGGCGACGGCCCCGCGATGGGATGCGGCCAGCGAGGACGGCTATGTTTTGCGGACACCGGGTTTGGGTGTGGTCTCCTTGACCTCCGGCTTGAGCAGTCCGGCCTCGGTGAAAAAGCGCACCGCGCCACTGTGCAGCGGCGCCGGGGCCATCCTCGCCCCGTATGAGGCATCGAGGAAATGCAAACCTTGACGCGCTGCCTGGAGCGCGGGACGATTGGTGGGACTATAGAGCGCCTTGAGCATTCCATAGATCAGCCGTTCCGGCTGCGCCTCGTCCGTGATCCACAGCGCGTCCACGCTCAGGCTGTCAACCGCTGGCGAATGACCATAGGCGTCTTTTGGAATGACGTGAGTCTCAAGATAGGGGCTTTCGCGCTGCAGGCGCTTCAGTCCGGCGCCCGTGATCGGCACCAGATGGGCGGCGCCCTCCGTAACCAGATCCTGCACTAGCGAAACGGGCGTTCCGCCAACCAGGAAGAAAGCGTCCAGCTTGCCCCTTCGCATCAGATCTGCGGCGTCTTCCGGCGAGTCGTAATTCGGGCGAATCGACTTTTCCGACAGTCCATAGGCGGCGAGTATGGCCCGCGCAGTCACGATCGTCCCTGAACCTTCGGGAGACAGCGACACGCGCTTTCCGCGCAGCTCTGCAACCGTCGATATTTTGCTCTGGTTGGACGCGACCAGATGGAGGTCCTCGCCATAGAGATCGGCGATCACGCGCAGGCTTTTGGCCGGCCCGGCCTTGCGGAATGGACCGCGTCCCTCCATCGCCAGCGAAACGACATCGGCCTGTGCGAAGCCGGAATTGATCATTCCGGCGTTCACCGAAATCACGTTGGCGACCGATCCTTGTGACGCCATGGTGGATACGATCAGTCCCGCCGGGCCGCAGGCATTCACGGCCTCACAGCGCGTGACGCCGGGAGGATGGCTCAACACTTCTGAAAGGAGAGCGCCGACCGGGAAATAGGTGCCGGTGCTGGATCCGGTCGCGATCTGAAAGGAAATCCGCTGCGGAATTTCGCTCTGCGCGGCGGCCGATGAGCCGTGGATTGCAGAGCCGCACAAAGCGGCCATTGCGCCGACAGCAACAGCCAACCGGAACTGCAATCTTCTCATCCGCATGACATATCATAGAACAGACTTATTGCGGCCGGAATTGGACACGCCGGGCAATAACGCGAATCCTCCCCCGGATATTCACCGCTGCGCGAAATTGCCGCCAAGCCGGCGCAGGCAGTAACGTTTCGATAGCGCCTCCGCCCTAAGCTGACCGGACTGACCGAAGGTCAATGGAGCTGCGGTCGTGGGTCGCAAAGCTGATTTCCGGCGGATTCTGCTGATCTACAACGGCGCTGCGGGCGGGGGGCAGCACCATTCCCGGCTTGTCCACGCACTCGAAGATTTCTCTGCCGCCGGACTACAGGTCACGTTCCACAAAACGACGGCTCCCGGACATGCGGAGCGGATCGCCACTGCCGCTTCGGACCGGGAATTCGACCTCGTGGTTGCGGCTGGCGGGGACGGTACGGTGAACGAAGTCGTCAATGGACTCGGGATGAAGAAAATTCCGCTCGCGGTACTTCCCACTGGCACCGTCAATCTGCTGGCCGCGGAACTTGGCACCGGTTCCGGATCCATACTCCCGGGGGCCGAAATGGAAACCGCCTGGGCCGGCGAATTGAACCAGCGCCGGTTTGTGCTGATGGCATCGGTCGGTTTCGACGCGCGCGTTGTCGCGCGGGTTGGCGAATGGACCAAAAAGCTGCTCGGCAAATCAGCCTATGTCCTCTCCGCCTGTTCCGAATGGGCAACCCTGCGTCCGGAGCGGTTTGACATTGTGGCGGATGGCCGGAGTTACACCGCTGCGGCGGCCATCATCGCAAAAGGCAGGTATTACGCGGGCCGTTTTGAAGTTTGCCCGCGGTCCCGGGTGACGGCCCGGAGTTTCCAGCTCTGCATGATGACCGGCGGAACAAGGACCGATGTGCTGCGCTATGCGCGCGCGCTATATCGCGGCCGGTTGCATGCCGAACCGGACGTACGGGTCGTGGAGGCGCAGGAGATCGCGATCCAGGGACCGGCCGGTGCGCCGGTTCAGCTGGACGGCGATATCGGCGGCTGTCTTCCCGCAGTCGCCAGAATCTCGCCCGTGCCGCTGACGCTTCTGAAGCCTGTTCCCGATCAGCCTTTGCACGCGGACGACCGGCTGGAAAACCGCCGGCCATTTGCGTTGCGTTAACCATCTTTATGGCACCAAGGGGGATGCATCGGCCGCTCAATCTCCTGCTGATTGTCATTGCCGCCGCATTCGTTGCGCTGGATGCCGTCTGGATCCTGGCCGGACATTTTGCCATCGACGCGCGAAATTATGGCCTGCTGGCCCTGCTGATCGTTCCGCTTGCGGGTGCTGCCTGGTATTACGAACGGTGCCGCAATGAGATTGCGGTGAGCGCGCTGCTGTCCGTGGCCGCTTTCCTCATCGTCTTCCCGGCCGCTGCGAGCCTTTTGTCCTATCTGCTGATCGGTATTGCGGGCTTGCGCATCGACGATCTGCTCGCGTCCGCCGATCTTGCTCTTGGTTTCCATTGGACCCGCGTGATGGCGCTCGCCGCCGATCATCCGCACATCAATGCCGTGCTGGCTTTCGCCTATTTGTCCGTGATGCCACAAACAGTCGTTCTGATCCTGGCGCTTGGACTTGGGCGGCGGCTGAAGGCTCTTTATGGTCTGGCTCTGGCGCTTTCCGTAGGCGCGGTGATCACGCTTACCATCTGGACCGCGTTTCCGTCATTCGGCGCCTTTTCCGTGTTCGTGCTGCCCGATGTGGTCGCCACGAAGCTGGGGCTGGTGCTTGGATTCGATTACGCCCATGCGCTGGTCGCGATGCTGCGAAACGGGCCGGGCTTTATTTCGCCCACCGAGGTCAGAGGCATCGTAGGTTTCCCTTCCTACCATACGCTGCAGGCGATCGTGCTGCTTTGGTACGCCTGGCGCGAACCGTGGTTACGCGGCATCGCTCTTGTGTTGAATATTGCAGT
>JANWHR010000257.1 GCA_025450355.1 Micropepsaceae bacterium | reverse complement strand
TCGTTGACATCCTCGCGAACGGAATCAAGTGGTCTCACGGCTGGAGGCGTGATGCCGTTGACCTTCACGACGAAATTCTGACCATCGTCGGTCTGGAACAGATCGCTTTCCTCGCCGGTCTCGGTACGAAATACCTGATCGAGGAATTGCGGCTGTTTGGGGATATCGGCCTGAATCTTTTCCGGAGTCATTCCCTGACGGTCCACGGCCTGCACATGGTGGACCATTAGACCCTCTTTCATCGCCGCGTCGGCAAGCGACGCGCCGCTGCCGCGCACGTCTTCGAAGGCGTTCGCAAGGTCCGTCACTTTCGCCGCCGCGCGGGACTTGATCATGTCTGCCTTGATCTGGTCCTGCACCTGATCGAAGCTTTTGTTTTCGCCCGGAATGACTTTGGCGGTGCGCAGAATGACCCAGCCGAAGGGTCCCTGTACGGGCGCCGTGACGCCACCCTCCGGAACCGCAAAAGCCGCTTGCGAAAGCCGGGCGTCGAGTCCGGCTGCGCCCTTGGCGAATGTCCCCAGCGTCAGATCCTGATCCTTCAATCCGCGGTCATGCGCCACTTTCAGGAAATCGTCGCCGGTTTTGATCATTGCCGACGCGGCATCGGCCGCCGCCTTGTCCGGAAACGGAATCTGCTGGATTTCCCGCTGCTCGGGTTTTTCGTAATCGGAACGATGTGCATCAAACTGCGCCTTCAAATCTGCGTCCGAGACCTGGATTTCACTGGCGACCTGATCGGGACCGATCTGCACGTAATCGATGCTGCGATATTCCGGCGAACTGAACTGCTGCGCGTGGGCTTTGTGATAGGCCACGAGGTCCGCTTCCGTCGGTTGCGGGACCGGACCAACATCCTGCGGGGTTACGGCGAGATATTCGACGCTCCGCTTTTCATTCACGTAATTGTAGAGAATCCGCGTCAGTCCTGGCGGCGCGGCGATCCCGTCCGCCACCGAATTCAGTAGTTGCTCCCGAGTAGTGTCCTTCGCGGTAAGGTTCATGAACCCCTGCTCGGTCAAATTATTGTCCTGAAGGGCTCGCCCCAGGAGATTGGGGTCGAACGCACCATCGGCACCGCGGAAGTTGGGATTTGACTGAATTTGCGAAATCACCGCCGGCTGCGAGATAGTCAGTCCCAGCCGGTTCGCTTCCTCATCCAGCGCCGTCCGGCTGATCGTCTGGTCCAGCACGTTGCGGTCGAGGCCGATTGCCTTGGCCTGCTCCATGGAGATTTCATTCTGCGTCCGCGCTGACAGGGCGCGGATCTGGTTGCGCAACTGCTGTTCGTAGTCCGCCGCCGAGATGTCCGTCCCGCCAACGCTTGCTACCACCGTGTCGCCGCCGCCGCGGAAGATATCGGCTACCCCCCACAAGGCGAATGCGAGGACAAGGACCCCGATGACCACGGAGGCCACCCAGGATTTCGATGCGGTGCGTAATTGCTGGAGCATGAGCGGGACCGTTGCGAGAACCGCGAATCATAAGTTGCAGGGGTGATTGCGGCAAGTCACGGTGAAATGGCGCTCCAAATCTTGATTTTCAACGGCAAAATCGTCTGCGGTAACGCCGAAGCATCATCGGCAAAGGCATAAAGCGGGACGCCTTGCCCACGGTCTCCGCAGGGGCCGGTAAACTCAATCTGACCGCCAATAATGCCGGCGTACTTGCCGAACTGGGTCAACTTCCATAAGTTATCCGACTCCCTGAAGGTATTAAGAGGACCGAATGGCACGCGTTACTGTTGAAGATTGTGTGGACAAGATCCCGAACCGTTTCGACCTTGTCCTGCTGTCGGCCTATCGCGGGCGCCAGCTCTCCGGCGGCGCCGATCCCCTGGTGGATCGTGACCGGGACAAGAACCCGGTGGTGGCTTTGCGCGAAATTGCGGGCAAGGAACTCGACTCGGAAGAGCTCAGGGAAGATTTCATCAAGAGCCTGCAGCGCCATGCCGAGGTGGACGAACCGGAGACTTCGCCGCCCATGGAGGAGATGGCGACCGAAGACATGCTTCACCGGCAGCTGACCGAGGAAGAGCTCCTGCGGGCACTCACCTCCGAAGCACAACGCCGTGCCGAACCACAGCCCGAAGATACCGGAGACTACGAGGAGTAGCGGGACGCCATTTGCGCGCCGTTGGCCCGGCCCCGGGCCAATGCGCGGCGCCAACCTGCGCCGCGACGGGATATCTGTAACTCTGCCACGGGGCAGGCCGTGAGCGCCCAGGTCAATCGCCTTATGCGTCAATCCACCCTGGTCGAACGCGTCCGGGCCTACGATCCGGATGCTGATGAATCGATTCTCAACCGGGCCTATGTCTTTGCCATGCAGGCGCATGGGCCGCAAAAGCGCGCCTCGGGTGATCCGTATGTCTCACACCCTCTGGAAGTCGCGGGCATTCTCACCGATCTGAAGCTGGATACCGCCACGATCGCAACTGCCCTGCTGCACGACACGGTCGAGGACACCAGCGCGACCATTCAGGACATTGAAACCAACTTCGGCCCGGAAATCGCATCCCTGGTGGACGGCGTCACAAAGCTCTCGCAGCTGGAGCTATTTTCCGAGCGCACCAAACAGGCGGAGAATTTCCGCAAGCTGATGCTGGCGATGTCGAACGACATCCGCGTCCTGCTCGTGAAGCTCGCCGATCGTCTCCACACCATGCGCACAATTTCGCATCTGAAAGATGCGGAGTCCCGCCTGCGGATTGCGCAGGAAACCATCGAAATCTATGCCCCTCTTGCCGGCCGCATCGGCATGCAGAACTTGCGGGAGGAACTCGAGGATTTGGCGTTTTCCGTCATCGATCCGGAAGCCCGCGAATCGATCGTGCGCCGGATGCAGCTTCTGGATGCCCAATCCTCCGCCCGGATCAGCCGTATTGCCGATGCGATTCGGCGCAAGCTGGCGGAAAAAGGCATCGAAGCCTGGGTGCAGGGCCGCGCAAAACGGCCTTATTCCATCTGGCGAAAGCTGAAGGACAAGAAGACCAATTTCGAGCAGCTCTCGGATGTGTTCGGTTTTCGCGCCATCGTGGCAACGGAGGAGGACTGTTATCGCGCGTTGGGTGTTCTCCACCGCACGTGGCCGATGGTTCCCGAGCGCTTCAAGGATTTCATTTCACTGCCGAAATCCAACGGTTACCGTTCGATCCACACCACCGTCATGGGGCCGGAAAACCAGCGTGTCGAAGTGCAGATCCGAACCCAGGAAATGCACGATGTTGCCGAACGCGGTGTCGCCGCCCATTGGCGCTACCGCGAAAAAATTGCCGAAACGGATGCAACTGCCGTTCGTGCGTACGAATGGCTGCGCGATATGGTGGAACTGATTGAACGCGGCGAGAGTCCGGAAGAGTTCTACGAACATTCGAAGTTGAGCCTGTATCAGGACCAGGTCTTCTGCTTCACGCCAAAGGGCAATCTGATCGCGTTGCCGCGCGGAGCAACCCCCATCGACTTCGCCTATTTCGTTCACACCGATGTCGGGAATACCACGGTTGGTGCGAAGGTTAACGGCGCGCATACGCCGTTGCACACGCCGCTGAAGAATGGCGACCAGGTCGAAATCATCTGCTCACGCGACCAGACGCCGTCGCCGGTCTGGGAACGATTTGTGGTCACCGGCCGTGCACGCGCCGAAATTCGCCGTTATTTGCGCCATGCGCAACGCGACCAGCAGGTTTCGCTCGGGCGCAAGATTCTGGCGAAAGTGTTTGCCGACGAAGGCTTTGATCTGACGGACAAGGCGGTCGAAGGAGTCTTGCGCAAACTGCGCCTTTCCAGAGCCGATGACGTCTATGCCGCGGTTGGACGTGGCGCGTTAAGGGCCGATGATGTCCTTCAGGCCGTCTATCCTGAATTGCGCCGCGATCCGAACCGCAAACGGCCGACTTACCTCGAACCGCAATCCAGCGCGGTGTCCATTGCCGGTCTGACGGAAGGAATCGCCTATCGCGTCGGCTCCTGCTGCCATCCCATCCCGGGCGACCGCATCATCGGCCTGATGGTCCCCGGCGAAGGCTGTGTCGTGCACACGGTCGATTGTGAGGTCCTGGACCGCTACCAGGACAGCATGACGGATTGGATTGATGTCCGCTGGAAAGATCATGGCAGCGCGCTCGCGGTGGCGCAGATCATTGTGCGCGTTAAGAATGCGCCCGGTGCATTGGCGGGTTTGGCAAGTGTCATCGGCCATAATGGCGCGAACATCTCAAACCTGAGAATCACAAGCCGCAATCCGCTTTATTTCGAATTCCTGGTGGACGTCGAAGTTCGCGATGCTGCGCATCTGGAAAATCTGATCCGGGCGCTGAAGGTGGATGCGACCGTCGAGGCGGTTGAGCGTGTTCGCGGTCTCGACACGGAGGACCGCGCGGGCAGACCGGCCGTCCGCTCTGAACCGGGGCAGGGCGTTTTGCCGCTGGAGCACACCAGGCATTAGCATGGCAGCCAAACCCGATCGCCTGCGGCTGGGCGTGAATATCGACCATGTCGCGACCATCCGGAATGCGCGTGGCGGTTCGCACCCCGACCCGGTCCGCGCAGCCAGGGTGGCGCTGGCCGCAGGGGCTGACGTCATCACGGCGCATCTGCGCGAGGACAGGCGTCACATCGCGGATCGCGACCTGGACGCGCTGATCCAGGCAGACATTCCGCTCAATCTTGAAATGGCAGCGACGGATGAGATGCTGCGCATCGCGCTCGCCGCACGCCCTTCATCCTGCTGCATTGTGCCGGAACGGCGCGAAGAGCGCACAACGGAAGGTGGCCTCGACGTGGCGGAAAATGCCAAGAGACTGCAAACGGCTGTCTCGTCATTAAAGCAGGCAAAGATTTCCGTTTCACTGTTTGTTGAGCCGGATCCACGACAGATCGAAGCTGCCCATGCGTTGCGCGTCGAAGCAGTCGAACTCCACAGCGGCGCCTATGCCAATGCGGCCGAGGCGGGTAATCCTGATGATTCGAACCGGCTTTTGGCGGCGCTGCGCAATGCCGCTGGTGATGCCTGGCGGGCCGGCATCGAGGTGCACGCCGGCCATGGCCTGTCCTTCGACAATGTTGCCGATGTTGCCGCAATTCCTGAAGTCGTGGAACTTCAGATCGGGCATTTTCTGATCGGCGAAGCCCTATTTGACGGGCTGGAAAACGTCATTCGGCGCATGCGCAAGCTCATGGATGCTGCGCGATGATCCTCGGGAGTGGTAGCGATCTGATCGACATCCGGCGCGTCGAAAATACGCTCAACCGCTACGGTCAGCGTTTTGTGCAACGTGTTTTTACCGATGTCGAGCAACGCAAATCCGATCGTCGCCCGCAACGGGCAGCCACCTATGCCAAACGCTTTGCGGCGAAAGAAGCCTGTGCCAAGGCACTGGGAACCGGATTGAGGGCGGGCGTCTTCTGGCGCGACATCGGCGTTGTGAATCTTCCCGGCGGGCAGCCCACGATCAGGCTGACGGGCGGTGCGGCGCAGCGTTTGCGGCAGATCACACCTGCGGGAATGGCCGCCCACATTGCACTGTCCCTGACCGATGATTTTCCGCTCGCTCAGGCGATTGTGATTATATCTGCGGATCCGGAACCTGCGCCGGGTTGAGTTTTGGGTCGCGTGCCCGCAAATCTGCCCTGATGCGCCGGCAAGGTTGACGACGCACGCCGTGGGTTCTAATCGCTCGTTGCACCCGGGCAGGGGTCTTCCGGGTGACACTGACTCAACGTGAAAAGGCCATTTGAATGCCCCCTGAAGATTTGCACGAGACAACCACCGCGCGCCCGACAAATTCGCCGTCAAAAGCGGAACCGGTCAAACGCGAATCCGCAAAGCCGGTCAAACACGATTCCTGGCTCGAAATCTTCAAAACCATCGTTTACGCCCTGCTGATTGCAGGGGTGATCCGCTCATTCATTTTCCAGCCATTCAACATTCCATCGGGTTCGATGGAGGCGACGCTGCTTGTCGGCGATTATCTTTTCGTCTCCAAATCGGCTTACGGCTACAGCAAATATTCTTTGCCGTGGGGAGGCTTCCTCCCGTTTTCCGGCCGGGCCATTCCGTTTCAGCCAACCCGAGGAGACGTGGTGGTGTTCAAGTTCCCCGGCGACAACTCGACCGATTACATCAAGCGTCTGGTCGGTTTGCCCGGCGACCGCATCCAGGTGAAGGACAGCGTTCTTTATATCAATGACAAGGCGGTGCCGCGCGTGCGGGTTCAGGACTACATCGACCGCGAGTTCTCACCGGAGGGTGTCCACGTCGCACAGTACCGCGAAACGCTGCCAAATGGCGTGAGTTACAACGTCCTGCAGCGTTATCCCGGGACCGACCTGGACAACACGAAGGTCTTTGTCGTTCCCGAAGGGCATTATTTCATGATGGGCGACAACCGGGACAATTCCGACGACAGCCGTGAGCACGTCGGTTATGTTCCGTTCGAGAATCTCGTCGGCAAAGCGGAAGTCATTTTCTTTTCCACAAATGGCGACGCGCACTTCTGGGAATTCTGGAAATGGCCGTTCTCGATCCGGTACAACCGGATTGCTGAAATCATCCGCTGACCCCGCACAGCTGGAAGAGCTGCAACAGCGGCTGGGGCATCGCTTTTCAGATACCGGTCTGCTGGTTTTGGCGCTGTCCCACGCCAGCATCGGACCTCCATCCAATGAGAGGCTCGAATTTCTCGGCGACCGCGTGCTTGGCCTGATCGTTGCCGGGAAACTCTATGAGGAACATCCGCTGGATGACGAAGGACGGCTCGCCGTGCGCTTCAACGCGCTGGTCCGGCGGGAGACTTGCGCAAGAGCGGCGCGGGTTGCGGGACTCGCCCCCTACCTGATCATGGCGAATTCGGAATCGGGCAGTGGTGGGCGCAACAAGAGCGCCATTCTCGCCGATACCTGTGAAGCGGTGATTGCCGCGCTGTACCTGGACGGTGGCATTCCCGCTGCCAGTCAGTTCATCCTGACCTATTGGGCTGACGGTTTCGGAACAGCCGGACTGGACCTTCGGGATGCAAAGACCGTCCTGCAGGAATGGGCACAATCCGGCGCATTGCCGGACAGGGCGCAACCAAAATACCGCCTGAGGGGGCGCAGCGGACCCGATCACGCGCCGCTGTTTACGGTCGAGGTCGCACTACCCGGACATGATCCCGAAGCGGGCGAGGGCGCGAGCAAGCGCGAAGCGGAGCAGGGGGCGGCCGCGCGAATGCTGGTCAAACTGGGTGTCTGGGCGCCATGACATCATCCGATTCGCCACGGTCCGGCGCAGAACCGGAAGAGCACCCGACGCGCTGCGGTTTTGCGGCCGTGCTGGGCGCGCCGAACGCCGGCAAGTCCACTCTGGTCAATGCGCTCGTCGGACAGAAAGTCTCGATCGTCACACAGAAGGTGCAGACCACCCGAATCCCGGTCCGCGGCATCGCCATGCATGGCCACGCCCAGATTATCTTCATCGATACGCCAGGCATTTTTTCTCCGCGACGCCGTCTTGATCGGGCGTTGGTCAGCGCGGCCTGGAAAGGCGCCGAAGAGGCCGATATCGTTCTGGTGCTGATTGACGCCGCCGAACTCTCTGCAAGACCATCCGGACTTGCCGCCGCCGATACCGGGCTGATTCTGGACGGCCTGCAACGCAGCACGAAAGCGCCGGTTCTGGTTCTCAACAAGATCGATGCGATCCGGCGCGAATTGTTGCTGCCGCTCGTCCAAACCTTGTCCGCACGGCAACAGTTCGCGCGGATTTTCATGGTCTCGGCGCTGACCCGCGACGGGCTTGATGAATTGCTGGATTATTGCGCCGCAGTGGCGCCACCGGGCCCGTTTCACTATCCGGAAGATCAGGCCGCAGATATCCCATCACGCCTGCTCGCCGCGGAGATCACGCGCGAGAAACTCTATCTTCGCCTGCATGACGAATTGCCATATTCGTCAGCCGTGATCACGGAAAACTGGAATGAACAAAAAGATGGTTCGGTGCGCATTGATCAATTGATCATTGTTCAGCGGGACAACCAGAAGGCCATCGTGATCGGGAAAGGGGGAACGGCGATCAAAGCCATCGGTCAGGCCGCGCGAAGCGAACTTGAGCAACTGTTTGGCCGGCGGGTGCATCTGTTTTTGCAAGCCAAAGTGATTGAGAATTGGCAGGACCGCCCGGCCCATTATCGCGAATGGGGGCTGCAATATCCTCGCGATGGCGAATCGCCTGAAGGAAGGCGGCGTATCCCGAAATGACGGCGCATTGATCATGCATTGGACCGACGACGCCATCGTGCTTTCGTTGCGCCGCCACGGAGAGTCGGCCGGCATTCTGGAAGTGCTCACCCGCAAACACGGCCGCCACCTTGGCGTGGTGCATGGCTATTCCTCGTCACGCATGCGTGCCGGACTGCAACCGGGAAACCGGCTTAATGTGAATTGGCGCGCACGCGTGGCCGACCATCTCGGTGTCATGGCGGCTGAACTCAGTTGTGCACGCGCCGCGATGTTCTTCGACAAGCGCAGTTCGTTGATGGGATTGAACGCGATGATTGCGGTCGCCGCGGCGGTTCTGCCCGAGCGCGAGGCTCATGAGGCGGCATTTCAGGGTAGTGAAGTCCTGCTGGATGGCATTGCGGCCGGCGATACGACCCAATGGGGACCGCTGTTTGTCTGTTGGGAACTGGGCTTGCTCACCGAGCTCGGCTTCGGCCTGGACCTCTCGACCTGTGCGGTCACTGGAACGCCGGATGATCTTACCTGGGTTTCGCCGCGGACCGGCCGCGCCGTGTCGCGCGCCGCCGGCGAGCAATACCGCAACCGGCTGCTGCCTCTGCCGCATTTTTTGCGTGAGCCGGTGCCGGATTGCGTCGATGCGGTTGATGTTTCCGATGGTTTGCGCCTGACCGGACATTTCCTCCTGAGCCGGGTTCTTCAGCCACTCGGAAAAGAAGTGCCGTTCGCGCGCCAGAGACTGACCGATGCTCTCGCCCCACAATGATTTCCCTCTGCCCTTGCGGGTCGAGGGCGTGAAGAAATCGCCAGAGGCGATTTTAGCCCGAGCGGTGGCGCGAAGCGCCGGGTGAGGGGTATCTAAAAGAGTAGTATGATCGCCATGGATGATGCTCCGCAGCAGGACGATATCAGGCCCGAACCGCTGTCCAGGGCGCTTTCGGAACGTTACCTCGCTTATGCGCTGTCCACGATTACCTCCCGGGCACTGCCGGATGCGCGCGACGGATTGAAACCGGTTCACCGCCGCTTGCTTTACGCGATGCGGGAACTTGGTCTCAATCCGGCGGCCGGATTCAAGAAATGCGCGCGCGTCGTTGGCGATGTGATCGGCAAATATCACCCGCATGGAGATCAGGCGGTTTACGACGCGCTCGTGCGGCTCGCCCAGGATTTCGCCGTCCGCTATCCGCTGGTGGAAGGGCAGGGCAATTTCGGCAATGTGGACGGCGATAATCCCGCCGCGATGCGGTACACCGAAAGCCGCCTGACCGCGCTGGCGGACGCGCTGCTTCAGGGCATCGATGAAGACGCGGCCGATTTTCGTCCGACCTATGACGGGGAGGAGCGTGAGCCGGTGGTTTTGCCGGCGGCATTTCCCAATCTGCTGGCCAATGGCGCGACCGGAATTGCGGTTGGGATGGCCACATCGATTCCGCCGCACAATCTTGGCGAACTTTGCCAGGCTGTTGCGGCACTGATCGAAAATCCGGACATCCAGGACCGGACCATTTTGCGGTTTGTCAAAGGCCCGGATTTCCCCACCGGAGGCGTCATTGTCGATGATCCTGCCGCAATCAGAGAGGCATATCGCACCGGCCGCGGCGGTTTTCGCGTGCGGGCGCGCTGGGAACGCGAAGAAACTGCGCGCGGCGCCTGGCAAATCGTCGTCGATCAGATTCCGTATCAGGTTCAGAAATCGAAGTTGATCGAACGGATCGCGGAACTGATCGAGCAGAAGAAAATCCCGGCGCTCGACGACGTTCGCGACGAATCGGCTGAGGACATCCGCATTGTTCTCGTGCCGAAAACCCGCACCGCCGATCCGGACATCCTGATGGAACAGCTATTCCGTGAAACCGAGCTGGAGAACCGCGTTCCGCTGAACCTGAATGTGCTGGATCGCGGCCTGGTGCCGCGTGTCATGAGTCTGCGTGAGGCGCTCCAGGCTTTCATCGGCCACCGGCGCGATGTGCTGGGCCGCCGCAGCCGGTACCGTTTGGCAAAGATCGCCGACCGCCTGGAAGTGCTGGATGCCTATCTCATTGTCTATCTCAATCTGGACAAGGTCATTCGCATTGTCCGGACGGAAGATGAACCGAAGCCAAAACTGATCAGGGCATTCCGGCTCTCTGAGCGGCAGGCCGATGCGATCCTGAACATGCGGTTGCGCGCCTTGCGCCGGTTGGAGGAAACGGAGATTCGCCGCGAGCATGAAGCCCTGGCGAAAGAGCAGAAGGATCTGAACCGGCTGTTGCGCTCTGAAAAGCTGCAATCGGAGAGGCTGATCGAAGAGATCACGGAAATCGGAAAGCAGTTTGGCGCAGCCACGCCCATCGGCAGGCGGCGGACGGTGATTGCCGGACAAAAGGAAGTTGAACAAATTCTCGCGCGCGCCGGTGAAGCGGCCGAAGTGATTGCAGCCGTCCAGAGAGAGCCAATCACGATCGTCTGCTCCGAAAAGCTCTGGATACGGACGCTGAAAGGACATCAGGAGGAAAACGACAGCGTCAAACACCGCGAAGGCGATCGCGGACGGTTCTGGATGCCCGCCGAAACTACCGATCGTCTCATGCTTTTTGCCACCGATGGGCGGTTTTTCACGCTGGACTGTTCAAAGCTTCCGGGTGGCCGTGGGTTGGGCGAGCCGATCCGGGATTTCATCGATCTTCCGCCGGAAGCCGATATTGTCGCGGCATTTGTGCACTCGCCGGGGCGCAAGCTGCTGGTGGCGGCGACTTCGGGCCACGGCTTTTCCACGGATGAAGATACCGCCGTGGCAATGACGCGTGCGGGCAAGAAGGTCATGAATGTGCCGCCGGGCATCGAGGCCGCGTGCTGCCGGTTCATCGCCGGCGATCATGTGGCCGTCATGGGCGAAAACCGCAAGCTGCTGATTTTCCCGTTCTCCGAACTGCCGGAGCTGGCCCGTGGCCGTGGCGTGATCCTGCAGCGCTACAAAGATGGAAAACTCACCGATGCCTGCGTCTTCGACCGCAAAAACGGTCTGAAGGATTCCAACGGACGCGCGTTTTCGGCCGTTGAACTGAAGGATTGTTTCGGTCAACGCGGCCATGCAGGACGGGTTGCCCCCCGCGGCTTTGCGAAATCCAACCGCTTCGGGTGAGTCAGACCAGCGGTGCTGCGCGTGCGATGATCGCCTCGACGTCCGGCTTGCCGGGCAATATTCCATAACTGGTAGCCCCGTCCGCAGCGAGGCGGGAGGCACAGAACAAATCCGAATCCGCAGGCGGTGCGTGGCGGATCATCAAACCGGCCTCAAGCAGCAATGCCATTTTCCCCGCGAGCCGGCGCGCATCGGCTTCGGCCGGCTGCCGCAATGTGGATTCGAACTCAACCACTGCGCAGTCGAAATACCGGTTCGCTCCGGCAGCGAGCCTGAATTCTGAAACAGCAACATCCGCCGACTCAGGATTCCGGACGAGAGCTCTCAATACGTCCAGACAAATGACGTTGCCCGAACCTTCCCAGATGCCATTCAGCGGCGCCTGGCGGTAAAATCGCGCAATCGGCCATTCTTCGACGTAACCGCCGCCGCCATGACATTCCATGCATTCGGCGACGTGCCCAATCACGCGCTTGTTCAGCCAGAATTTTGCGACCGGCGTGGCAAGACGTGAAAACAGCTTTGCGGAATCATCATTTTGCATTTCATCGAAGCTGCGCGCGAGGCGAAACGCCAGCAGCGTGGCGGCTTCCGCCTCGACCGCCAGATCGGCCAGCACCTGCCGCATCAGCGGCTGATCGATCAGCCGCTTGCCGAAGGCGCTTCGGTGGGCGGTGTGCCACATTGCCTGGGCCAATGCGGTTTGCATGTATGCCGCGGGGGCAAGCGCGCAATCAAGCCGCGTGTGATGCACCATTTCCAGCAGGGTGCGAATTCCATGACCTTCCTCTCCCACGATGGCCGCCTCGGCATTGTCATATTCGATCTCGGATGACGCATTTGCGCGATCGCCTACTTTATCCTTCAGGCGCATGACGTGCATGCCATTGTGGCCGCCATCGCGGCGGTATCGCGCCACCAGAAAACAGGTCAGCCCGGCGGGCGCCTGGGCCAGGGTCAGGAACGCGTCCGACATGGGCGCGGAGCAGAACCATTTGTGGCCGTCCAAACGATACCAGCCGTCCCCCAGCGGATCGGCGCGGGTCGTGTTCGCGCGCAGATCAGAGCCGCCCTGCTTTTCCGTCATCGCCATTCCGATGGTGACACCGCGTTTCATCGCCGCCGGCCGTGGCGACGGATCGTATTCACCGGCGCAAATGCGCGGCACCCATTCCTGCGCGAGCCGGGGTGCAAACTTGAGCGCGGCCGGCGCGGCATAGGTCATCGTAACTGG
>JANWHR010000256.1 GCA_025450355.1 Micropepsaceae bacterium | reverse complement strand
GGGAGGCCGATGATCCAAAGGAATCGCGCCAGATCACCTACGCCGAGCTGCATCGCGAGGTCTGCCGGTTCGCCAATGTGCTCAAGGCGAATGGGGTCAAGCGCGGCGACCGCGTGACGATCTACCTGCCAATGATCCCGGAAGCCGCCTATGCGATGCTGGCTTGCGCGCGCATCGGCGCCATCCATTCCGTCGTCTTCGCCGGTTTTTCGCCGGAGAGCCTCGCCGGGCGCATCCTCGATTGCACCAGTGAAGTGGTGATCACGGCGGATGAGGGTTTGCGCGGCGGCCGGCCGGTTCCGCTGAAACGAAATACCGACGCCGCGCTCGCCCAATGCCCGGATGTGAAGCGCGTCATAGTCGTCCGCCGCACGGGTGCGCAGGAACGGATGCAGCAGGGTCGTGACGCCTGGTATCACGAAGAAGCGGCGAACGTTTCCAGCGTTTGCCCCGCCGAAGAAATGGACGCGGAGGATCCGCTATTCATCCTCTACACGTCCGGCTCGACGGGGCGCCCGAAAGGCGTGCTGCACACCAGCGCCGGCTATCTCTGCTATGTCGCCGCTACGCATAAGTGGGTGTTCGATTACCACGATGGCGACATCTACTGGTGCACCGCCGATGTGGGCTGGGTCACGGGGCACAGCTACATCGTCTATGGTCCTCTCGCGAACGGCGCGACTACGCTGATGTTTGAAGGCGTGCCGAATTATCCGTCCACGTCGCGTTTTTGGGAAGTCATCGACAAGCACAAGGTGAACATCTTCTACACCGCGCCGACTGCCATTCGGGCGCTGATGCGTGAGGGCGAAGTGCCGGTGAAGAGGACCAGTCGCGCGTCGGTCAAACTGCTCGGCTCGGTGGGGGAACCGATCAATCCGGAAGCCTGGCTCTGGTACTACCGGGTGGTGGGCGACTCACGCTGTCCGGTGGTCGATACCTGGTGGCAGACCGAAACCGGCGGAATTCTGATCTCGCCGCTTCCCGGCGCAACCGCGCTGAAACCGGGTTCCGCGACACGTCCGCTGTTTGGCATCAGGCCGGCGATTGTCGATGAAAACGGGAAGCTTTTGGATGGCCCGGCTTCCGGCAATCTCGTGCTTGCCGATTCCTGGCCCGGTCAGATGCGCACCGTTTATGGCGATCAGAAGCGGTTTATCGATACCTATTTCCGGACCTATCCCGGATTCTATTTCACCGGCGACGGCTGCCGCCGCGACGACGATGGATATTACTGGGTCACCGGCCGCGTCGATGATGTGATCAATGTCGCGGGCCATCGTCTGGGTACGGCGGAAGTGGAATCCGCGCTCGTCGCCAACCGGAAGGTTGCCGAGGCCGCCGTGGTCGGATTTCCCCACGACATCAAAGGCCAGGGGATTTACGCCTATGTGACTCTGAAAATCGGCGAGGCGCCATCCGCGGAAATGGAAAAGGAACTGAAGCAGTGGGTCGCAGGCCAGATCAGTCCCATCGCGCGTCCGGACGTGATTCAGTTTGCGCCCGGTCTCCCGAAAACGCGCTCCGGCAAGATCATGCGCCGCATCCTGCGCAAGATCGCGGAGAATGATGTCGGCAATCTTGGCGATACCACGACGCTCGCCGATCCGGGTGTCGTGGACGATCTGGTGAAAAACCGGAAAGCAGGTGCTGGCTAATGGCGCGGCGCCCCGCCGGGATCACTTCTGGTCGTGCACGATTTGGACATGGGGCGCTGTAATCTGCCCCACTTCGATTCGCCCTGCCGGCCAACTTATCGTCGTGTGAATGTCAAAAATCGAAAGCGCGGCGGCGCCCAGCGCAACCGCGAAGATCACGCCCAGCAGAAAGGTCAGGATCAGAGCGCCAGCGCCCATGCGCCGGACCGGCCGTTGCACCTGCCGTTGCGTCATTGGCTCGCCAAAATCGCGCACTCCAAAATCGCGCACTCCCTGGACTTCGGCCATTCGACTTCCTCCAAAAAGGCTGGCTTTGGGAACGCTCCCGCTTTGTCCGGGTTCCATCGGGCGCCAAAACCGGGGGTTTATGGCGCCGAATTGGCGAGCTTACGGTTGCCCGCGGCGGTAAATGACATGGGGTGAGTTCACCCGGCTGATCTGCACCTGGCCGGAAGGCCAACTGACCCGCAGCGGATGCCGCGCCGCGGTCACGCCAACGGCGGTTGCAATCCCCCAGGCAATAGCCGCGGCGCAAATCAGGCCCAACACAAACATCAAAAACAACGCGCCCGGACTGCTCCGGCGCACATACACCTGGCTTGGCGCTTCCCGCACCTCACGCACTTCGTGATATTCGGCCATGACAATTCTCCGCTCCACCCCACAACGCAACGCCGCCGGAGAAAGCCGGGTTCCGCTCAAGACCGCCCCCGGGGAGCCCGGCTGACTGCCAATTCGATGATCGGTCAGTGCCCGCGACTTACGCACGTCTCCGCATGATAAAGTTCTTGTTTTGTTCTTGCGAAGCTGCTACAATATTGACCCCCTGAACAAACTCTTCACATGCAGTCCTTACCGAAAACGATTCCCGGAAATTCTGGGGGCAATTGGTCCCGTTCAGCCACGACAATATACGCGCCGTCGCGCACATGTCAGGCTGCGAATCGGATCACTTGAAAAACATGACTGAATTGCTTTTGCCCCTGGCACAGGAAACACGATTGCCCGTTCGCGACGCGCTTCGGCCGGGCGCACATCGTAATCGTAGGCGCTCAAATGGAGACGCCAATCGGCTGGACCCCACGGACCGTCCCGCGCACGGGTGGTACCGGTTTGTATTATCGTTCCCGCCCCATCTCGTGCGCGATTACCTGCACCGCTTTGATGCGGATTCCAAAACCGTCTGTTTCGACCCGTTTTGCGGCACCGGCACGACGCTGGTGGAATGCAAGAAGCTCGGTATCGCCAGCATCGGGGTGGAAGCCCATCCCATGTCCTTTTTCGCCGCTGCGACGAAGACTGATTGGGCGGCTGATCCGGAGCGTTTGCTGGCTCACGCGGAAGGGGTCGCACAACGCGCGCTGGAGCAGTTCAATAGCGACGGCATTTCTGATGCTCCCGGCAACGTGCCGTCCAGAGTGCGATTGCGGAGGTTACCCGCAGAAACAGCAAGTTTGCTTCTGGACAACTCGATCAGTGCGCTTCCACTTCATAAGACACTGGTGCTGCTGGAAAAATTGCGCGAGTGCTCCGGCAGTGAGTATCACCGGCATGAACTTCTGGCCCTTGCTCAGGCGCTGGTCTCCACGGTCGGAAATCTCCACTTCGGGCCGGAGGTAGGGGTAGGTCCACCAAAGATGGACGTTGCTGTCATTGCGCGATGGCTGGAGCAGATTCGAACCATCGCTTCAGACTTGCGCCACCTTAGAAGTCAGTGGCAGACCAAAGCGTCGGTGATCCGCGCCGACTCGCGCGATCTGGCGGGATTGATCGAACCGCAGTCCGTGGATGTGGTGATTACGTCACCTCCATACCCCAACGAAAAGGATTACACGCGAACGACCCGGCTCGAATCAGTGCTTCTGGGATTACTTCAGACCAAACAGGAGCTCAGGGCCATCAAGCAGTTCCTGATGCGATCCAATACCCGGAATGTGTACAAGGGCGACGACGATCATTTCTGGATCGCGAACCATCCGGAAATTCACAGGATCGCCGATGCCATTGAGCGGCGCAGAATTTCCCTGGGAAAGACGAGCGGCTTTGAGCGCATGTACGCCGCGGTGACAAAACTGTATTTCGGTGGCATGGCGAAGCACCTTCATCAACTGAAGGCGATTCTCCGTCCCGGCGCAAAGCTGGCCTATGTCGTAGGGGATCAGGCCTCCTACCTTCGCGTCATGATCCGCACCGGGCAAATTCTTGCCGATGTTGCAAGGGCGCAGGGTTACGAGGTGCGGGGAATGGATCTGTTCCGCACCCGGTTTTCAACGGCGACAGGCGAACAACTTCGCGAGGAAGTGGTTTTGTTGCGCTGGCCCGGCTGATTGGTATCTTTCGGGTTCATGGCTGATTCGTACAAGCCCGAAATCATTCTTCGACTCTTTCAAAAGCGGTGGAATCCGGCTGCACGGCAGTTGAGTAATCCTGTCGTGACGCACAGTGAAATTCGCGAAGAATATATGGAGTATCAGAAGCGGCGGGGTGCACAGCCAAAGAGCACGAATCCGCCAGCGTTCATGAAAGACTTTCTTCGAAAGCGCCACCGGGCAAATGCCACTTGGCCACCGGAGATATTCGCCGCCGGGTACACCGCGCGCCAACTCACCGGAGAGGGCCGCAATTTCGAGTTTATCGCAGTTTTGCCTGGCCAAACGGAACCGTTTCCCGGAACGGCGCCCTTGCCTCCGCCGGAAATGATTCCGCATCAAATTAGCAGCATCAGCCTGCCACTCGCATCGCGGCGTTTGGGCCGTCCGGATGAACCGTGGCTTGTGCAGGTAAGTGTACGACTTCACCTCATAGAAACGTATTTTGCGCTGTTCTCGTCAAGGAAGACTACGATCCAGCAAATGGATCACCTTCAGAATGCGCTGAAGCTCCGCCGAACGGAAATCGACGCGCTATTCCTCGCGACGGAACAGATCGGCCCCGAGAAATTTCAGGAGTTCATCGTCCCTTGCGAGGCAAAACGCGCAGGAGAAGACATTATCCCGGAGCAGATTCTTCAGCAGGTTAAGGCGGCGTTCAAATTGCGGAACGTCGCGCAAAATTGCGCCGTGCCAATCGCCCTGAAATCTGTGTCTCGGTCGAGGATACAAGTTGTTGAGTTTTCCGAAGTCAAAAGAGGCGACGCAGACCAGCTGGAAAGTCTCACAATGGTCGGGCAAGCGGTGTTTGATCTCGTACCCGAAGTGCCTGGCATCGGCTCCCGCGTGTAATTCCCAGCGCCAGGGAAGCCATTATTGCTGTCGCGAGCGGACTATTGGGCCGGGCCGAAGCGGCGATCGAAGGAGGACAGGGTAATGGGGCGCCCGATCGGCCTGTCCGGTGTGCGCTACATGAAGCGCAGCGACTGCTGGAAGCGAAGCATGTCCCCCGAGAGCGGATCGAGTTGCCACGAGGGTTCGCTGGCCTCGATTTCGTAGATGCGGCGATTGGCGAAATATACCGCGCCGACCGAATGGGCGCCGTTCTTTCCGGTCATATTGAGGTAGTGGCCAATGGCGCCCTGGAGGTGCACGGGCAGATCAAGATTCACCTGGGCTCGCGTGCGCACGTTGCGGATGATCTGGTCGATGGCGCCCGATCCGTCTGCCGAAACTCTCGAGTAATCGATCACCGCGACCTGGAACAAACCCTTGTCGTATCGGGCGGTGTAGAGCGTTTCCGTGGCCAACCGCCCGTTGCCGGTCTGCACGGGAAAGACCTGGATCGAGGGCTCTCCCGGAAACGAAACCGCAAATTGCTGGCCGGGATAGCTGTATTCCTGCCATTGCGATTGCGCCGATGCGGAGCCGGCGAACATCGCCATCAAGCCGGCAAATCCGGATACGCAACGCCTCACGCGAACATCCTCACGCTCAGAAATCCACTTTGTCCGCAGCACCGAGGGTAGCACAGCTCGCGCCACGAAGT
>JANWHR010000255.1 GCA_025450355.1 Micropepsaceae bacterium | reverse complement strand
GTTCGCCGCCGCCGACCCAGACCTTGAGGCGCTGGTAGGGATATTCCGTCCTTATGGTCATCAAATCCCGTTTCACGCCGCGGATTCTCTTGCCGAAGGCGTTCAGGATCGCGGTCTCGCCGACGGAGGGCAGGCCTGCGGTGCGGCGGAAGGTGTAATCGACTTCGCACCAGGTCTCTCCCTGCCGCCGCGCAAGGCACTGGGCGCGGATCATGCCCATCTGCCGGCGATGCAGGAACTGGTGATTCATGTCGAACAGGTTTTCGTGCATGAAACTGTAATGACAGGCAACCTCGCGCCTGAGCCGCCGGGTGAGGTAGCGGCGGTCCGGCTTTGAGCCCAGGGAAGCAGGCTTGCGTGACTGGGCCAACTCCGGATTGCCGGGAAAGACGAAGATCACGCCATCGACTTCATGCACGGGATAGCTGCGCACGCCGTTGGGATAATGTTCGCGGCCGAGATAGGGCACTTCGATGCATTTGCCCGCGCAGTCATAGGTCCAGCCGTGATAGCCGCAGCGCAGCGATTCTCCCTCGACCACGCCGAGGTGCAGCGGCACCTGGCGGTGCGCGCAGCGGTCTTCCAGCGCAAAGGCGCGGCCGCTGGCGCCGCGATAGAGCACGATCGGTTCGCCGGCGAAGCGCACGCCGAGCAGCGCCTTCCGTTTCAGGGTGTGCGACCAGCCAACCGGGTACCAATAATCGGGATGCGTATCGATGCGGCGCAGATCAGGCCGGGGCCGTGACTGCGTCTGAGCGTGAATATTCATCGCGTTCCCTCCCGGCAAGCACTTTAGCCATGTTTCGGGAGCGACGGACACTGTTCTGAACACCTCTCGCATCGCGGTTTGTGGCATAAGGGCTGCGCATTGGATTGAACAACTTCAACGAGCATTCCGGGAGATTGCGATGTGGAGCATCCCAAAGCCGGCCATCATCGGTGCGGCAGTCATCGCGGCGGGGGCGGCCTGGTACGGCAAGAGCGTCGCGCAAGAGAGTGCCGCCAAGGGAGTGGGTGTTGTCACCGTGTTTGATCACGCGAAGCTGGGCGCATCGTTTACGCGGGCGCTGGCGAACGGAGGGACGGCGCCGCTCTGGAGTCATACCTCCGGCGATGTGACGTCCAACGTCAGCGTGCATAGCCGCGACGAGGCCAGATCGGTGTGCCCGTCACAGGGGTGCAGTCACAAGGGCTACATGGCGGTTGTGATTGTCACGAGCGGGGCGGCGACTCTGGTTGTCGGCGGGACCGGAAAAGCCGCGGCGTCTGACCGATTCGGTGGTCAGCTTGTGCAGGGCGGCCAGTCGCATCGGATCAGCCAGGGCGATGTGTTCATCATGCCGCCGGACACGTTCCACTGGTATCGCGACGTGGCGGCCCCGTTTCGCTACATCGAGGTGCCGGTGCCTTAACCGCTCCGGATCAGCGGAGTTTGTTGGTCAGGGTGAACCAGCCGATACCGCCGATCACGAGCAGCGCGCCGGTGATGCCGATCGCGGTCAGTGGCTCGCCCAGGATCGCCGCAGAGAGCAGGATGGTGACGACGGGGCTGATCGTGCCGATGGCGCTGTTGGCCTGCGCGGAAATCCGGTGCAGCGCCGCATTGAGGAAGAATGACGGGATCACGGTGGCGCCAATCGCGATCAGGACTGAATAGGCGAGCGGCGTTCCGGTCACCAGCAAGGCATCGGCCGGATGTCCAACGAAAAACTGTACGAAGGCGCCCAATGCAGCGCCTGTCATGGCGACGCAGGTGAACAGCCTGGGCCCCATGCCGCGCATCGCATTGCCGGCGAGCAACTGATAGAGCGCGAATGCAATCGAGGAAACCAGCACGAAAGCGGCGCCAAGCGCGACGTGCGCGCCCTGCAGCGAGAAGTTCTCGCTGAAGATCAATGCGAGGCCAGAATAGCTGACGGCGATTGCGGCGAGAATCCGCCGGCTCACCGGTTGCGCGAAGAATGCCGCCCCGAGCAGCACCACGAACAGCGGGTAGGTGAAGAGGATCAGGCGTTCAAATTGCGCGGAAATATAGGTGAGGCCGAGAAAATCCAGATAGCTGGCGAACCAGTAGCCGAGCAGGCCGACAAAAGCGGCCCGGATCCATTGGCCCGGAGCGGGGAGCGCCAGACCGGAGCGCTGACGTTCGCGCAGGGCAAGAGCGCCGATGCCGAGATAGAAGGGCAGCGAAAACGCCATGCGCAACGCCAGCAAGGTCTCGGGATCGAGCCGAACGTCGTAAGCGAGCTTGACGATGATTGCCTTGGTGGAAAACAGCACCGCGCCAATGGCGGCAAAGGCGTAGCCCACATGCCTGTATCTCCGCACCTCAGCGGGAGTAGAATGCGCGGCTGGCGCTGCGGCGACTGCCGGAATGGTTGTTCGGATATTCATCGCCGTCGGATGCGTTTGCCCTGAGATGTGCCCGGCCGTGAACTCACTTGCAACAGTTCTGAAAGCGCTTGGCCCGGAATTGGCGCTAATTGCGCGAGGGAAACAGGCGATCAATGATGCCGGTGATTGAGCCGATTGATGTCGGGAAATGGATTGGGGAGAACGGGAGGCTCTTCGACCCGCCGTACAAAACCAACCGGGTGCTGGCGCAGGACGGCGAATTCGTCGTGATGATGCTGCACGGGCCGAACGAGCGGCTCGATTTTCACCGCGAGGCGGGCGACGAGTTCTTTCACCAGATCCGCGGCGGCATCGAGCTGCATCTCAAACCGGGAAACGGTCCGCGGCGGGTGGTGAAGATTCGCGAGGGCGAGATTTTTCTGTGCCCCGGAGGGCTGGCCCATTCGCCGCGGCGGCCGGAAGGCAGCTGGGGTCTGGTGATCGAACGGAAACGCAAGCCGGACGAACATGAAGAGTTCATCTGGTTCTGCGAGAACTGTGACGAACGGGTGCTGTCGCGAAGCGTTGCGCCTGCGGATGTGGCGGCGCAGGTGATGAAAATCTATCAATCGTTCAACGCAGACGCTGCGCTGCGGACCTGCACGAATTGCGGTTATGTCTTTCCGCTTGCGCCGGTGGCCGAACGGTTGAGTTTTTTATAGGCGTCAGGTGGCGAAGATGGGGAGTTTCATCAGGGCGAGGGAGGCGCGCCCGCTGGGGCCGTAGGGATTGCCGAAACTTTCGCCCATTTCGTAGTGGTTGTAGTCGGGCGCCACGATCAGCTCGACGCTTTTGCCGGCGGCTTTGGCCGCGGCGGCGAAATCGCGCGCCTGACGCTGAAACTCCGGTGTTTCATTGGTGCCGTGGAGAACGACGGCCGGAGTATGCAAGCGGTCGAGATGGCGTTGCGGACTCATGGCGTCTTCCATCTCGCCGGTGAACTTGACCCAGTTGCTGCGCTTGGAAAGCCGCACCGGTTTCATGTCGTACATGCCGCTGGAGCAGATGCCGCCCTTCACGACATCGGCGGGCACGCCGTAGTCTTTGGCCCAATCGGTGATGAGCGCGACCGCGGTCAGATGCGCGCCCGAGGAGCGGCCGCCGATGTAAAGCCTGTTCGCGTCGGCGCCGAACGAGGCGGCATTTTTGTAGGTCCAGGCGATGGCCTTTCGCACCTGCGAGGCCATGACGCCGAGGTCGCCGCCGGCATCGGTGACATGGATGAAATCAAGGACAATGAAATTGGCGCCGGCATTGACGAACATTTCGGCCGGATAGCCGTGTTCGCGCGCGGTGCCGTTCTTCCACTGGCCGCCGTGGATGAAAATGAAAAGCGGCGCATTGGCTTTTCGCGCGCGATAGAGGTCGAGCTTCTCGATCGGTGTTGGCCCATAGGCGAGGCGGAGCGGTTCGCCGAGCCGCTTGCGCACGGCGTCGCTGGTGGAGGCGATGCGTTTTGAGATCTGATATCCCATCGGCGCGTAATAGGCCTGGTCATAGGCCGCATCGAGTTCGATCTGATCCATGTCCATCCACACCCGCGGGCCTTTGATGTGCTCGGGCGGCCCGACATGGCAGCGAACGGGTTCCGGTGTCTGCGCGCCAGCGGCGCTCGCGAGGCCTGCTGCAGCGGCGCCTCCCACAATGCCCGAAACGAAACTGCGGCGGTGGACGTGAGCGGGAATCTTCATGATTGCTCCTCCCGGACCTGGTTGGGCAACGCACAGCCCGGCCGGATCATAAGGCTGAAATGTGTCGCGCGACATTCCTTAAGGGGCAATTTGCCGGCAGTTTTTCACTCAGCCAATGTGGCTAACCGGCGCTTGTGTTGGCGCCTGGCAGATTCTATGCGTGTTCGCGATGTGATTTTTCGCGAGGTTGTGGTGGCTCATTCGGCAACGCCGCAGGATCTCGTCATTCTCCCGCGAGACCGCAGGTTTGCGCGCGGACAGGCGCTGCCGCGATGGTGGTATGCGGGCAATCCCTGGCGCACGGCGGTTTACAACGCCTTGTCCGCGACATTTCCGAAGGGCGAAGCGTTGTTCATCCAAAGCGTGCGCCAATTCCGGCATTGCGCGGATGCGCGCCTGGCGCGTGAGATTGATTCCTTCACGGCGCAGGAAGCTGCGCACGGCCGCGAGCATTTGTCATTCAATCGCAGAGCGATGGATGCCGGTTACGACATCGCGCCGCTCGAAACGATCCTCGAGCAACGGCTTGCCCGCACCAGAGAGCATCCGCCGATTGTTGCCCTGGCCGATACGATTGCCCTCGAACATTTCACCGCCATTGCTTCCCATCAGAACCTCGCCCGCCGAAACGCATTTGCGGGCGTCGATCACGACATCGCGGCGCTCTGGTTGTGGCATTCCGTCGAAGAGATCGAGCATAAGGGGGTCGCGTTCGACACCTGGCTGGCGGCGACCAGCCATTGGGGGCGGTGGCAAAGATGGTTGGTCCGCAGCCGAGTGATGCTGCATGTGAGCCGCGTATTTGTCCGTGACCGGACCTTCGGGGCGATCGAGCTGTTGCGGCAGGATGGCATCACCGGTATCCGGGCCTGGGGGCCGCTGCTGTGGGAGCTGTGGGGCTGGCCGGGAATGTTCCGGAGGGCTTTGCTGCCGTGGCTGAGATTCTTCCTGCCCGGGTTCCATCCCTGGCAACAGGACGACCGGTGGCTGATTGGCCGCTACGCGGAACGGGTGGCCGATGAGCGAGTTTGAATTCCGGCGTTGGGAGGGGCGCTACAGTGCGCCCGAATATATTTTTGGCGAGGAGCCGAATGATTTCCTCGCTTCATGCGAGTCCCTGTTGCCGCCGTCCGGTACGGCGCTGGCGGTTGCCGATGGCGAGGCGCGCAACGGTGTCTGGCTGGCCGAACATGGGCTCGACGTTCTTTCGCTCGATTTTTCGCCGGCTGCGCAGCGCAAGGCGGAAGCGCTTGCCGGCAAACGGGGCGTGCGGATTCGTTTTGAACTCGCCGACGTGCATGAATGGGCTTATCCGGAGAACGGCTTCGATGTGGTGTGCGAAATCTTCACCCAATTCAGCACGCCGGATGAGCGGGTGCGGAAGTGGGCCGGAATGAAAAAGGCGTTGAAGCCGGGCGGGCTGTTGATCCTGCAGGGCTATACGCCAAAACAACTGGAATATCGCACGGGCGGTCCGGGAGAAGTGGAGAAGCTCTATACGCGCGGGTTGCTGAACGACGCGTGTGGTGACTTCACCAAGCTTAAGATCATTGAGGAAGAGCGCGAACTGC
>JANWHR010000254.1 GCA_025450355.1 Micropepsaceae bacterium | reverse complement strand
CGCAGCCAGGCGAGATAGTCCAGCACCTGCGGCTGGCCATTCTGACCGTTCACCTGGACGGGTTGGGCGAGATTGGCGTCGCCGACGACCTTCGTGGGGTCGAAATCAACGCCCCAGGCGGTCAGGAGCGGCCCCAGCGTCGAGCTGGATTTGTCTCCCTGGTCCTGAATGCCGGGGCCCTGCTGGACCGAAGATTCGGACAGCGGATCGACAAAGACGATGGCGTGGCCGCCGCGCAGGACAAACTGATCGATCGCATACTGCACCTTGTCGCCGAGATTGGCGGGATGCACGACAAGCAGCGTCGAGACATTGGCGGGAATCCGGTCGGTGGTTGCGGGATCGAAGCTCTGGACGTCGTAGATGTCCTTGAGCTGCTGGTAGAACACGTAAGGCTGCGAATTGCCGGCCAACGCGGCCTGCAATCCGCCGGCGCCCGCTTCCAGCGGCAGTGTCGAGATGACGCCGAGCTTCGGCTTCTGCGGCTGCGAAAGTTTATAGACGAGCGAGGTGATGTCGTATTCGAGATAGTCTTCGCGCGATTGGTCGAAGAACGGGATCACCTCGTGGCCCTGGAGGGTGTTGGTGCCCACCAGCCCGAAATAAACATTGTCGCCTTCCTGGGTGGGTGCGCCAGTCAACCCTTGTGCGACGGCGTCGTCTTCGGCGGGGGTAAAGGGTTGCGGGTCGATCTCCTCGAAACGGACTTTGCCGTCCGCGAGCGAGGCATATTGTTTGAGCATGTCACGCACGCGCTGTGCGTAGGCCACGACCTGCGCGTATCCGGAAGCCTGCTGGCGCGAGAAATAAAGCCGGAGTGTTACCGGTTCCTGCAGCCTGGTGAGCGTCGCCTTGGTGCCGGGTGACAGGGTGTAGAGGCCATTTTGCGTCAAATCGAGGCGCGCCCCGCCCAACCAGGAATTCGACGCGATGTTGGCGGCGACGAACAGCACCACGCCGAGCGCGATGGTCATGAATGCGAGGCTTCTGCGAGACAGGTGTTTCATCAGTTCGCCTTCTTCAGATCGACGAGCACGACATTGACGAGCAGGAACAATGCGATCAGCGAGCCGAAAAAGATCAGATCCCTGAGGTCAATGACGCCGGACGAGATGGCCTGGAAGTGGGTGAGAAAGCTGAAGCCGGAAATGGTGTTGACCAGCACGACGGGCGCCCAGGCCTGGAAGACATCCAGCACCAGCGGCGCGCCAGAAATGGTGAACAGGAAGCACACCACGACGCTGACCACAAAGGCGATCACCTGATTGCTGGTGGTGGCGGAGATTGCCGCGGAAATGGCGAGATAGGCGCCCGCCATCAGAAGGCTTCCGAGATAGCCGGCGACGATCACGCCATTGTCCGGATTGCCGAGGTAATTCACGGTGAGCCAGATGGGGAAGGTGAGCGCAAGGGCGACGCCGGTGAACGCCCAGGCGGCGAGCCATTTTCCGACCACGCTGGCCCACACCGGAACCGGCAGGGTCAGGAGCAATTCCATGGTTCCGATGCGGCTTTCTTCCGCCCAGAGACGCATGCCCACGGCCGGAACCAGAAAGAGATAGAGCCAGGGATGGTAGCCGAAGAAGACGCCGAGGTTGGCATTTCCGTTGTCGTAAAAATGGCCGACATAGAAGGTGAATGCGCCCATCGCGAGCAGGAAGATCACGATGAAGACATAGGCGACCGGGGTGGCGAAATAGGCGGTGAATTCCCGCCGGAAGATGGCGAAGACCTGTTTCATGCGGCGGCTCTTTCGCGTGCGCGTTGCGCATCGGGCGTGGTGATTGCGCGGAACACTTCGTCAAGGCGTCCAGCCTCGGCATAGAGCTCGCGCACGTCCCAATGTTCGAAGGTGACGAGCTGACTGATGCGCTCGATGATCAGCTCGTTGGCTTTGGGATAGGCGGTCAGTGTCACCAGATCGCCGTTGCGGGCGGTTTCCTCGACCGCGGCAACTCCGGGCTGGCGGCGCAGGCTAGCCGTGGCGGCATCGGCCTGGCGAGCGGGCAGGGACAGCGTGACCGCGTTGTGGTGGCGCGAACGCGCAAGCAGGCTGGCGGGCGTGCCGTCGGCGACGATGCGGCCCTTGTCGATGATCACGGCACGGGTGCAGATCGCCTCCACTTCTTCGAGCAGATGGGTGGAGATGATGATGGCTTTTTCCGGCGCCATGCTGCGGATCAGCCGGCGGACACTGTGCTTCTGATTGGGATCGAGGCCGTCGGTTGGTTCGTCCATGACCAGGACCGGCGGATCGTGCAGGATCGCCTGGGCGAGGCCAACGCGGCGTTTGAAGCCCTTCGAGAGAGTCTCGATCGGCTGATCGAGGACAGGCTCGAGTTCGGTTCGCGCGGCGGCTTCGGCGGCGTGGCGTTTGGCTTCCTTTCCGGAAAAGCCGCGGACCTGCGCGATAAAATTCAGGAAATGGCGCGGCGTCATGTCGCCATAGGCCGGGGCGCCTTCGGGCAGATAGCCGAGGCTCACCTGCGCGGCGATGGTATCGGTTTCGACATCATGGCCGCAGATGGAAACGCGGCCCGACGTCGGCGTGAGATAGCCCGCGATCATCTTCATGGTGGTGGATTTGCCGGCGCCATTGGGGCCGAGGAAACCCAGCACTTCGCCTTTGGCGACGGAAAGGTCGATGCCGGTGACGGCGGCAATGGGTCCGAAATTCCGGGTCAGTTTTTCAATGACGATCATGTCATGTCGCATCTGGTGGTGAGCGCGGGGACGCGGCAATGGCCGAACGACGCGCGGGGATCGGACGCAGGTGTAGAAAATGCGCATTTTCCCCGCACCCCCACTCACCCACCTGGGCCACCCGGGGGGGGGGGGCCCCCCGCGGTACAACACCACCCAGCCGCCCCCGCACCGGGGCCGGCGAAGCCAATCCGACCACCGTGTTTTGTTGAAAAGCCGGTCGGCGGAGCCGTCCCGGCCGGCAGGGGCTGGGGGGCTGGGTCAAACTCCCGGTCGGGCTACTCTCTCGCCAACCGACTGTCCGGATAATGTTCGCGCAAAGGGGCGCGCGAGTGTTCCCAATCGGGCAATTTAATGGCGTAAAATCAATGCTATGTGAGTTTCTCGGAGGCCGATCCCGTCGCGCGGCAATCGCCTTTGGCGATTGCTGACTCGCGCGATGGGGCCCTGAAGCGGCGCCCAGATTTCTCAGTCTTGTATTTCGTGTCTCGTTACGCGGAGGCGGGGCGGTGGGCGCGCAGGAAGGAGCGGACCTGGCGCACCGCGATGGGAATCCGTTCCTTGGGTTCCTTCCACGGATACATGCTGAGTTCCGAATTGGGCGCCAGCATCGCCGCTTCCATGGCAACCTTGTAGGGATGGGCCGGAATGTCGTCCGGCATGATGAGCACCGGCGTCTGGCACTGGCGGACGAAATCGCGGGTCACGGTGAACACGAAGTCGGCGTGCTTTGTGTACATGTTCTCAACATATTCCCGGACCTTGTCCATGGTGATGTCGGGGCGCCGCTTCACGAGGTCCGGGCCCCAGCCCTGCAGACTGCCATCCTGCAGCACCCTGGGCATTTCCGGACGGAAGCCGACGGGTTGGGCCAACACGCCGGCGACGACGCGGTCCGGCGCGCGCTTCAGCAGATTCCAGATGAATGGCCCGCCGATGCAGAAGCCGATGACCATGAATTTCTGCGCGCCGATGTGATCCATCAGCGCGAGCTGATCGTCCGTATGCGAATCCCACGGGCGGTCCACGTCGAGCGGCCCTGTGGACTGGCCGGGAATGGCATTGCGCAGATCGGCGGCGACGGTGTGGAATTCGTTGCTGAATTCCTTCATCGGGTCGAACGGGCCGCTGTGCAGGCTGGTCAGGGCGGAATTCAGTCCGCCGCCCGCAATACAGAGCAGGGGGAAACCGGAACCCGCTTCTTCGTAATGAATGCGCACGGGGCCTTTTTCGAAGAATTTGCCGGCCGGCGCCGCGGCCTGCGCACGCATGCCCGGGGCTGCGGCGGCCGCGGTTACTGCTGCGCCTGCTGCAAGAACTTCGCGTCTGGTCGGAGCCATCTCGTCCCTCCCTGGAACATCGCCCAATGTTAGCACAACCGTTTGCGGGAGCGAATGGCTCATGGCCGCAAACCGATCGGCATTGGCTTGAACGGTTGATTTTTGTATATACATTAAAATGGCGGTGACCTGGGATGAAACAAAGCGGCGAAAGTGCTCGACGAGCCCGGGACTTGATTTCGGTGAGGCCGAGCTCGTCTTCGCCGGAGATCATTTCGACCGGATGGATCAAAGGCGCGAGTACGGCGAAGGACGGGTCATCACGGCGGGATTCTCGCGCGGCCGGTTTGGGTCGTGGTCTGGACGCCGCGCGGCGATGATCGCCGGATCATTTCAAAGAGGTACGGACATGCCGACGAAGAAGCGTATTACAAAGCGAAAATGGATTGACCCGGACGATGCACCGCATCTCGACCGGGAATGGTTCGAGACAGCGGACCTGTACCGCGGTGACACACTGGTCCGCCGCGGAAGGCCCCCTGCGTCAGTCCGAAAAGACGCGGTGAGCTTGCGCCTTGATCCTGATGTGCTGGCGCATGTCCGGGCCAAAGGGCCGGGATGGCAGTCACGAATCAACGCAGCCCTCCGCAGGGCCGCGGGCCAGCGGCCCGCAACCGGGGGAACTCGCGGCGGACGATGACGGCTGCAGCTCAGCGCGCCGGAATGATGCCGCCGGCGGCGAGTTTCTCGCGCCCCGAAGGACCGGTCAGCTGCGCGAGAAAATCGCTCGCGGCGGGGGACAGGTGTTCGGGATGCCAGAGCGCGAAATCGGTGGACAGCGCGAATTGTTGCGGGAAGGGGCCGGCCATCGCGGCGGGGCTTGCCTGCTGGATCTCGCTGGATTGCGACACGCCCAGATCGGCTTTGCCGTCGAGCACGAGGCGCATGGTTGCGAGGCCATCCGGTGCGAAGGTGATTTTGCGCAGCACCTCGTCCTTGATGCCCAGCGCTTCGATTACCTTCATGAAATGTGTGCCCACGGTGGCGCCCCGCGCCGGATCGGAAACGGCGATGCGCTTTGCATTGAGCAAAGCCGCTTTCAGTTTGTCAGGCGTCGAAACATCGGGTTTTGGCGAACCGGGCGAGACGGCGACTCCGGCAACCGTGCTGCCGAGCGCGACGGTGGTGCCGCCTTTCAGGGCGCCCGATTTTTCTGCATTCCTGATCAGCGGGGCGGTGGTAATCAGCAGTGCTGCATCGGTATCGGCGCGGAATCTTTGTTCGGTGGCCCCGGCGGTGTCGAACACCAGCGTGATTTTCCGGCCGGTGGCCTTTTCGTAATCGCCCGCAATCGCGGTGAGGGGTTCCTT
>JANWHR010000253.1 GCA_025450355.1 Micropepsaceae bacterium | reverse complement strand
CGTAGCAAACGGCTCCATCGACAGACGGTCCGGGCTCAGCGTGCGGGATTGCGGAACAAGGATGACGCGCTCATAGAAGTTCTTGTTCATCTCGTTGGTGACGATGGTGGCGCCTTCGGCATAGGCCGCGCGAAGTCCGCCCGAGTGGTCCCAGTGATGATGCGTGTTGACCACGTAGCGGATCGGCTTGTTCGGGATCAGCCGTTTGGCTTCTCCGATCACCGCCATGGTGCGCGCGTCATCCAGCGGCGCTTCGATCAGCGTGATGTAATTGTCCATCTCGACAGCCACGCTGTTGTGTGACCCGCCGCCGATGTACCAGACGCCGTCGGCAAGCTTCTGCGAGCGAACGGCCTGGCTTTGCGGGGGCGCCATATTGCCGGGAACCGGGGTGGCGGCGTTCGCCACATTGGCTTTGGCATCCGAGAGTTGGATATCCATCCAGTTCATGCCGCGGACGAGCGGATGATCGCCCTGATGTTCGTGAATGTGGTACGGCATTTTGATGCCGTTGCCGATGTCGCGATAATCGCTGTAGCGGATTTCGACCTGCATATCGCCCATCATCGGATTTGGAATCCAGGTCACGACGCGTTCCAGCATGTTCTGATCGTTGAATTCACCCGTGGCGCGGTATTTGCCCAGGGTGAATCCGACGACATGCAGCGTGCGCCCCGGCGTGCCGGTGAAATAGCGGTCCGACTCGCTGACATTGGGCGACGCCAGTGCGGCCTTGATGAAGCCGTGTGGGCTGACCCACATCAGGAACTGGCGTGATTCCGCATCGTCGCCCGCCACGGTCTGTGGCCGGCCCTGGGCGTTGATGTTCCACGCCGTGTTGCCGTTGACCATCTCCTGCGCGCGCTGTTCGCCGACAATCGGAAAGCCTGCGCCGCCGCCGCGCGCCGGATTGTTGCCCTGCACGCGGGTGTAATCCAGACGCTCGGACTTGCTCGGATAATCGATGGTCATCGCGTAGCTTTTCAGGTCCACACGCGGCCAGTCGTCCGTCACCGTGAAATTCTGCCCGATATAACTGAGCCGTCCGGTGGCGGTGTACTGAATCGAATTCACTTTGGTTGCCCCGACCGCGCGGTCGGCGGCCTGCAGGATGGCGCGCGCATCCTGCTGAGCGGCCGCCGGAATGATCCCGGCGATCAGGACGGATGTCGCGAAACATCCGGCCACGAAAGTCCTCATCTTTCCCTCCTGAAAATGAACGACGTCCCCGGCATGGCGCCAGCAGTCCGGCGTGCGGCGGAACTATAGCAGGTTTTCGGCAACCGGCCTGCGCCGCGGCGGTCAAATTCCGCTTCGGAGCAGGGCGGGAAGTGAGGCGACGCTGGGCAGAATCCGGCTGTATTTTTCCTTCCGCAGGCGCGCCTCGGTTGCCGCGCCGGAAGTCACGGCGATCGCCGCGGCGAGCGCCGCATTGTTCGCGGCCTGGAGGTCGAGCGGCGTGTCGCCTATCGCAATCGCTTCCGCGACATTGTCCACGCGCGCGGCCTCCATGGCGTGAAACAGCATGTAGGGCGCGGGCCGCCCGTCCACGACATCATCGCTGGTGATGGAGGCGACGAAGAGGGATTGCCAGCCCAGTCTCCCGAGAATGGTGCGTGTCAAAGGTCCATCAAAGCCCGTCGTGGTGGCGAGCAGATAGCCGTCATGGCGCATGTCGTTCATGGCCTGCTCGGCGCCGGGGATCGGCTTCACCTTCTCGTATGCCGTGTTCACCGTGGCGACGAATTGGTCATAGACCGCTTTTACCAGCGCAGGATCGGCCGATCCGGTGCGCAATTGAACAAAATGCCGGACCATTTCGCGTTTGGAAGCTCCGCGCCATTCCCCGATCTCGGCGAAGCTCGCCGCCACGCCGTGACGCGCGAGCGCGTCGTGCATGGCATTCGGCACTTCCCCGTGGTCCTCGATGATGGTGCCACCGATATCGAGGATGACGAGACGGATCTTCGGTTTTTCCTGGGCCGATGCAGGCATGGCGGTTCCGAACGCCGCCGTAGCGGCGGCCAACTGAATGGTTTGCCTGCGCGAAATTGCCATTGCACACCTCCCGCTCCAGACTAGCCTGAACCGGCCATTCTGTGTATCCGCCATGCGCTCCGCGATTGCCACACTTCAGTTTGCCGCCGTGGGACTATGGCTGCTGTTCTGCGCCGTCTGGCTGATTGCGGCGTTTGGCGCCAAGCGCAACATCATCTCGCGGCCATGGTGGTTTCGGTTGCCGGCGCGGATTGCCGTCCTTGCCATCCTGCTGCTGTTATTCGGAAGCCGCGCCGGACGGGTTTTTCTCATTCCGGGGGCCGCGGTCGCCGTGCTGCTGGGCAGCCGCGCAGTGGCGGGGGCCGGGCTCGCAATATCTGCGGCCGGGATTGGCTTTGCGGTTTGGGCGAGATTCGCCATCGGCGCCAATTGGGGCATGCCGATGACGCTGAAACAGGATCATGAGCTCGTCGTCACCGGACCCTATGCCTATGTCCGGCACCCGATCTATTTTGGCATTTTGCTCGCGATGGCCGGATCAGTGCTGGTGCTCAGCCTGTGGTGGATTTTGATCCTGCTGTTGAACGGCGCGCAATTTGTCTTTGCCGCCCGGCGGGAGGAAAAACTGATGCTCGGAAGATTTCCCGAACAGTATCCGGCCTATATGCGGCGGACGCCGATGCTCATTCCCTTTGTGCTCTGACGGGTACCGGCGAAGGGCCGTAGCGGTTGTCGCCGTTCATTCCCGGCTGGAGACAGAGATAAAGCAGCCAGACGATGACGCCCAGCATCGCGGCCGCGAGCAGAACCGTGACTGGCCACAACCAGAAGAACAGCAGCAACAGCAAAAAGGCCGGAATTGCGGGTGTCACCAGCAGCCAGCCGCTGTGGTTGAGGTCGTGCAGGCGGCGAATGGTGATGCCCACGGTGGGCAGGAAACAACCCAGCGACCATGCCGTGAACAAGAGCCGGACCGGCGTCACCGCAAGGACGTGGACCAGCACCTCGGCCAGCAGCGTCACCGCGAGGAATACTGCGATGTAGTACCAGAACTCGGCGCGTCCGGCGCGACCGTGAAAATCGAAATAATGGGCCGTGACGACGCGTTTGAAAATTCGGCCCGCTGCTCTCAAATACATCCAAACCTGCTCCCGCAAGAATGGCGGAAATCCGGCCCGGGCTACCACTTGTTGAGCCCGGTGCCCGCGAGGTAAGAGCGGGCGGAGAGTTATGTCAACTGCGGGCGCAGGAGCATGGCGTTCAGGGTTTTCATCGATGGTGCGGCGGGGACCACGGGTCTTGAAATCCGGGAGCGCCTGCGGCCACGCGATGATCTTGCGGTGACGATCCTGGGCGAAGCGCAGCGCAAAGACAGTTCCGCGCGACAGGCGGCGCTGAACGAATGCGATGCCGCCATCCTGTGCCTTCCGGATGCCGCGGCGAGGGAAGCGGTATCGCTGATTGAAAATCGCGATGTCCGCGTCATTGACGCGAGCAGCGCACACCGTGTTGCCGAAGGCTGGACCTACGGATTTGCCGAACTGGAAAAATCGCGTCGCGAAGAATTGCGGCGTTCGAAACGGGTGAGCAATCCCGGCTGCTATCCCACGGGTTTTCTGGCTTTGCTGCGCCCGCTGATCCGCAGCGGCCTTGTGCCGGTGGATTTTCCGGTCACCTGCAATGCGGTCTCGGGTTATTCCGGCGGCGGGCGGGAAATGATCACCGAATTCGAAAACCCGAACGCGCCGAGTTACACGGACGAAGTGTTACGCGCCTATGGGTTGCAACTGGAACACAAGCATGTGCCGGAGATGCAGGTTCATGCCGGGCTTCAGCACCGGCCGCTGTTTGCGCCATCGGTGGGGCGGTTTTACCGCGGAATGCTGGGGGAGGTTCCCCTGCAATTGTGGGCACTGCCGGGGAATGTCTCGGCGCGAGCCATCCATGGAACGCTGGCCGAAGCTTTTGCCGGTGAGCCACTGATTGAAATCGCCCCGCTGGCCGATTCCCAGGCTCAAAAAGCGCTGGATGCGGAAGAGCTGAAAAACACCGATCGCCTCAGGATTTATGTCTTCGGCAATGAGGCGCGGCGGCAGGCGAGGCTGGTGGCCGTACTCGACAATCTCGGGAAGGGCGCTGCCGGGGCCTGCGTCCAGAACCTCAATATCATGCTGGGATTGCCCGAGACCTCCGGTCTGGTGCTGTAACGCCGTTGACATCGCGGCGCCTGCGGCGATTCTGGTTTGGTAGGGAATCACCGCTGCTCCCACCGCATGGAAATCTATCTTCCCGTCGCGCAGACCTCCGTCAACTGGGCCATGATTCTGGGCATGGGTGCGGCGGTCGGATTCCTCGCAGGCATGCTGGGTGTTGGCGGCGGATTCGTGATGACGCCGCTGCTGATCTTTTACGGCATTCCGCCGGCCATTGCGGTCGCGACGCAGGCGAGCCCGATCTCCGCGGCATCCTTCGTGGGCGCGCTGTCGCAGGGCACGAGGCACAGCGTGGATTACAAAATGGGGCTGGTCCTGCTGGTGGGCGGACTCGCGGGATCGGGGCTGGGCGTTCTGGCGTTCAATGTGTTGCAGAGGCTTGGTTTGCTCGATTTCGTCGTGGAGTTTGGTTACGTCCTGCTGCTCACCTCGATCGGCGGGCTGATGCTGAAAGAGAGCATCCAGGTGATTCTGGCGACCCGGCGCGGCGTACAAATGCCCAGCCACAAACCGGGCCAGCACAACTGGATTCACAATCTGCCGTTCAAAATGCGCTTTCGCCGTTCACGCCTCTACATTTCCGCCATACCGGTGGTGGTGCTTGGACTTGCGGTGGGGGTTCTCACGGCGATTCTGGGAACCGGCGGCGCATTCATGCTGATTCCGGCAAAAATCTATTTGCTGCGCATGCGAACCGATCTTGCGATCGGCACCTCGCAATTCCAGGTGTTTTGGGTCGCCGCGATGACCACCCTGCTGCATGCGCTGTCGGACCACACGGTCGATATCGTGCTGGCCTTTCTGCTGATTGTTGGTGGCGTTTTCGGAGCGCAATTCGGCATCCGGATCCAGTCGCGACTCCGCGGTGAGGAATCGCGCGCCGCACTGGCCCTCCTGATCCTCGGCATTGCCATCCGGCTTCTGATTGGAATTGTGCTGACGCCGGCGGATGTTTATTCGGTTGTCCCGCAAACCCCCTGAGAACGGCCATGGCGGCATTGATTGACCTGCGTTCGGATACGGTGACGCGCCCGTCGGCGGGAATGCGCCGGGCCATGGCAGAGGCCGAAGTGGGCGACGATCAGTATGGCGAGGATCCGGCGGTCAACCGCCTGCAGGAGCAGGTGGCCGCCATGCTGGGAAAGCAAGCCGCGCTGTTTCTGCCTAGCGGCACCATGGCCAATCAGGTTGCGCTGAAGCTGCTGACGCGGCCCGGGGATGACGTCGTGCTCGGCTATGAGACTCATATGGTGTGGCACGAAGGCGGGGCGGGGGCGGCCAATTCGGGAATCCAGTTCACGGCGATTGGAACCGAGGGGCTGTTCACGGCGGGAGAGTTTCGTGGCGCTGCAAAACCGGCAGGCCACATGCTGTTTCCTCCGACCACGATGGTCGCGGTGGAGAACACGCACAACCGCTGTGGAGGGTTGATTTTTCCGCAAGCGGAAGCCGAAGCGATCTGCGCCGCGGCGCGGGACATGGGCATCCGCAGCTATCTGGACGGGGCGAGATTGTTCAATGCCGCCACCGCGCAGGGGAGGCCGGTTGCCGAACTCGCGGCGCCGTTCGATGTGGTGTCGGTGGCGCTCTCGAAGGGACTCGGCTGTCCGGTCGGGAGCGTTATTTCCGGTTCAAAAACAGATATGGAACGGGCCGTCCGGTTTCGGCGCATGTTTGGCGGCGCCATGCGACAGGCGGGAATTCTGGCCGCCGCCGGAACCTATGCGCTCGAACACAACCTTGGACGGCTTGCCGAAGACCACGCCAATGCGCGGCGGATTGCCGGGCGCATTTGCGACATTCCGGGCGTGAAACTCGATCTCGACACCGTGCAGACGAACATCATCATTCTCAATCTGACCTCCGATGCGGGAGACGCGGGAGAGATTGCAGTGCTCGCCAGACAGGAAGGCGTGTTGATTTCCGTATTTGGGCCTAAAAAGCTGCGTGCCGTGACGCATCTTGACGTGAGCAGCAGTGATTGTGTGCGCGCGGCCGATGCGCTCTCGCGCGTGTTGCGTGCATCGGTGCGCGCGGCGATGTGAACCCCGGAACCGCCTCCGGGATAGACCCCGGCACGGCGCTTCGCTAGGGATGAACCATGACCGCGAGCGCAATTCCCTTCGATTTTGCCGTTCCGGCGCGGAACGACCGGGCGGTGGGGTTGTGGTTGTTCGCCATTGCCGCGCTGATCGCCCTGATGGTTGTGATCGGGGGCCTGACGCGGTTGACGGGTTCGGGGCTTTCGATCACCGAATGGCAGCCGGTGACGGGTGTGATTCCGCCGCTGGATCAGGCGGACTGGCAGGCAGAATTCGCCAGATACCGGGGCACGCCGCAATATGAATTGCTCAATCGCGGCATGGGCCTTGCGGCGTTCAAGACCATTTATCTCTGGGAATGGACGCACCGCCTGCTGGGGCGAATCCTGGGCGCGGTCTTTCTGGCGCCGTTCCTGGTGTTCCTGTGGCAGAAGCGCATCGATGCCCGGATTGCGTCCCGCCTCGCGGTGATCTTTCTGCTGGGCGCCGCTCAGGGTGTGCTCGGCTGGTGGATGGTGGAATCGGGCCTGAGCGATGGCCGCGTGGTGGTGAGTCAATACCGGCTGGCCGCGCATCTCGGACTCGCGACCATTCTGTTCGGCTATGT